>JAUXWL010000209.1 GCA_030680155.1 Anaerolineales bacterium | reverse complement strand
TCCAACAAATCGCCTTTTCCGGAAGCACGGCATTTTACCATAGAATCATCCCTTGCTCAAGAAACCCCCAAATCTGGCAGCAATTCCAAATCTAAACCCAGTAATCGCAAAACTTGGCGATTTGAGCCACCAACCATCCACAAATAGGTCACGAATGCTCGAATTTGTGATCCGACATTCGTGAATTCGTGGACGGTTTGAAAAAAAACAACAAAATCATGCTCCTTGGTGGTGTTGGAAATTTCAGATTTGGAATTGCTGACCCGGCTGGCTTGAGCGGGCGATTTGGGCCTCAAATCTGGTAAGATTAATAAAGAAAATTTCCTCTGCCAGACCATGATCCTTCCTGAAATGGATGGAAAATTTGATGAATTGTCTAGTTGATAAAAGGTGAAACCCATGGGCGAAGAAACAACTTCTCTGGGCGGGATTCATATCTCCCCGAATGCGGTGGCAACGATTGCGTATCATGCCACCCTGCAATCCTACGGCGTGGTTGGGCTTGCGCCGAAAAACCTGGCAGACGGCATCGTCTCCCAGATCACGCGCGAACCTTCGCGCGGAATCTCCGTGCATTACAAGGATGACGAGATCAACATCGATATCCACGTCATCGTCGAATACGGCACACGCATCAATTCCGTTGCGGAGAGCGTGGCGAACACTGTGCGCTTCCAGGTGGAAAGAGCGCTCGGGCTGCGAGTCAATTCAGTCAATATACATATAGCGGGACTGCGCATTAGCGACACCGATTAGGAGATTTGGGACTTATGGCTATTGATACCGCACGCGTGGAAAAACTTCGCAGACAGCCGATTGATGGGCAGGCGATGAAACGCCTCATTGACGCCGGGTTGACCTGGTTGCGCACCAATCAGCAGATCGTCAACTCTTTGAATGTGTTCCCCGTCCCGGATGGGGATACGGGTACGAACATGACCCTGACCCTGCAATCTGCCTGGAACGAGATCAAGGACTTGGGCACGCGCAACCTCAGCGAGATGGCGGCGGCGGTTTCCAAGGGCGCTTTGATGGGCGCGCGCGGTAACTCCGGCGTGATCACCAGCCAGATCCTGCGCGGGTTTTCGCGCGGCGTGCATGAGAAGGCAGTGTTGGATAAAGAGACCTTTGTGAAAGCGTTGTGCGAGGCGCGCGATACTGCCTACAAGGGTGTGGTCAAGCCTGTCGAAGGGACGATTCTCACCGTCATTAAAGAAACTGCCAGCGCAGCAGAAGCAGCCCTCGGGTCCGCGAAAGATGCGATTGAGATTTTGGAAGTGGCAGTCAAGGCGGCGGATGAATCCGTCAAGCGGACTCCTGACCTGCTTCCCGTCCTCAAACAAGCGGGGGTTGTGGATTCGGGCGGCAAGGGTCTCTTCTTTATTTTGGAGGGCATGTTGCGGCATGTGTATGGCGAGTCGCTGGAAACGCCGACGATGAGCGTGCAGCCGATGTCTGCGATGAATTTGCAGGGCGCGTTGGAGGAAGTGGAAGAGGGACAGGATTACGAAGTGGTGGTGGATTTTGTGCCGAACGGTGAATTGGAACTTGGCACATTTTATGGGAAACTGGAAGAGATGGGCACGTCCATTCAGGTGGGCGAGGGTGAAGGGATGTATCGGATGCACATCCACGTGCCGACGGAGAACCGTTACACGCCCATTGACTACATCATGGGCATCGGTACGGTGACGAAAGTTGCCATCGAGAACCTGCTTGCGCAAATGGATGATATTCAGAAGAGTGCGCAAATAAAATTTACTCCTGTGGAACCAGGCAATATTGCAGTAGTGGTCGTTTCGCCGGGACAGGGCTTGAGCAAGATCTTTGCGAGTTTGGGCGTTGCTGCGGTAGTAGCTGGCGGGCAGACGATGAACCCGTCTACACAGGATATTTTGGCGGCGTTCGAGAACCTGCCGACGGATAAAATTATCATCCTGCCGAACAACAAGAATATTATTATGGCAGCCAACCAAGCCAGGGAAGTAACTGTGAAGAATGTGCAGGTCGTTCCCACGCGCACCGTCCCGCAGGGACTTGCCGCGATGCTCTCGTTTATTCCCGATGGAGACGTGGAAGCGATTGCCGAGAAGATGAATAAGGCGATGAGCGGTGTCAAGACGGGTGAGATCACCGTCGCCACCCGCTCGGTTGAAATTGACGGCGTGACGGTTAAAGAAGGACAAGTCATTGCGCTGTTGGATGGCAAACTGGTCGTCTCGGCTGCGTCGGTGGAGCAAGGCGTGCTCGATTTGCTTGCAAAAGCCGAAGCGGAAGAACATGAGATCGTTACGCTTTTCTATGGGGAAGAGATGACCCACGCAGACGCCAACCGCATCGCGGATGTGATTGGCGAGAAGTATCCCAACCTCGAAGTGGAATTGCAGGAAGGCGGCCAGCCGCACTACCAGTTCATTCTTTCGATTGAATAATATGGAGTGCGGCGGCTTGCCGCCGCAGAGGAATCAAAAACGGGCGCAAAACTGCGCCCGTTTTTGATTCAAATCTGTTTGTTACACACTTATTGAACTTCTCTGCGTGACAAGTTTATAAAGGGTTTTGATGATCTCGATGACAGTACCGAAGATTCCCAACCCGATCAGGATTCGCACGCCGTTCTGAGCAAGGTCACCAAGCGTTTGAGCAGCATCTGCATCAAAGACTCCGCTTGCCTGCAGGGATTCGGGAGTCACTGCCAAAATGGAAGGACCCGTGAACAGGAAGTAAAGAATCACAACCTGAAAGACCTTGATACCGATGGAGACCAATCGCGTGGAGATTGTCCAGCGCCCGGTGCGGATCAACATGCCGTTCATCACGATCTCCGCCACCCAGCCGATGTTGA
Source organism: Anaerolineales bacterium (assembly GCA_030680155.1). Taxonomy (GTDB): domain Bacteria; phylum Chloroflexota; class Anaerolineae; order Anaerolineales; family Villigracilaceae; genus Villigracilis. Next base: position 8,091 of record JAUXWL010000209.1, on the reverse strand, counting down.
TCCACGGCAGCCAGCGGAAGAAAGCCTCTGTCAGCGCGGGGATGAAAGCGGCTTTATCGTCAGCGATGATGGGGATCACCAGCCATTGCGGATTGAAGTTGAAGATGCTGATGGCGATGAAAGTGAATACGATGGCCAGGATCGGCTCCCAAATTTTCACTTCATCAGGTTCGGGCTCCTTCTTCAACGAAGCGGGATCCCATTCCTTCTCTTCGTCCATCTGGAATTCAGAAGCGGGTACGAAGCGCTCCAGAATGGCGAAGACCAGCACGATATTTCCGAAGGCGGCGATGGCGGCGCCAACCACCCCCGTCAGCCCATCCCAGACTGCTTTCACGAAGTCAGGACCAGCCATGGGGGAGAGGGTCGCGATCTCAATGCCCGTCAACACCAGCAGAACGATGGTCACCACGGTGATGACGATCTTCAAAACGAAGACAAAGAACGGGAACATGCGCGGACCGATCAAATATGGCTGCGGGTTGTACGTCTGCGCGATGGTTTGCGGCGCGCCGTATTCCTTCAGCAGATCGATCTCCAGGGTTTCATCAACAGGTTGCCCTGATTTCCGGGCGCGGTCTTCGAGCATGTCCTCCAGCGTGGAGCGCAATTCCTTTTCAATGTCTTTGCGTCCGCGCACGAGCGGCAGGTTCCTGCCGACTTCGGCTACATAACGATCGATTAATTTCATTTCATTCTCCTTATCTTACGCCAGCATCTTATCCATTACAGACACAATGCCAGCCCATTCTTTTTTCAGTTTCGGCAGGAGTTTTTTCCCCTCCGCACTGAGGACGTAATAGCGGCGCGGGCGCGACTCTTCCAGCTTCCAAACCGATTCCAGCACTCCCTGCGCCTCCAACCGGCGGAGAAGCGGATACAACGTCCCCTGATCCACTTCCAAGCCCAGGTCAGAGAGTTTCTTCAACAGGGAGTAACCATACTGTTCGGTTCCCAACTGGCTGAGCGCCGCGAGCACGATCACCCCGCGCCTCAGTTCCAAGACAACATTTTCGAGCGATTCATTGTTTGTCATATCTCAACCTTTGTCGCATTATACTGTGTAATATATAGTATGTCAAGGGGAAAGTATAAGGTGAGATATGTGATTGCGAGGAGCCCGAAGGGCGACGAAGCAATCCTCCGTTATTTGGAGGTTGCTTCCCCCGCATCGACATGCGCATTTATGCTAAACTCATATCCATGAAACTAGGAATCGTCACCGACTCAACTGCTGACCTGCCACCCTACCTCATCGAGCAACACGAAATTCAAGTGATACCCACCATCCTGGTTTTGGAAGGCAGGGAGTACGCCGACGGAATCGGCATTACCCGCGAGGAGTTTTACAACCGCCTGCCCTCGCTTCAATCCCAGCCGACAACTGCCGCGCCGTCCATTGGAGATTTCCTCACGCCGTATCAGACTCTGCTCGACTCAGGCTGCGACCATATCCTCTCCATCCACGCCGCCTCAAAGTTGACCACGATCATCAATGCGGCACAGCAAGCCGCACAGGAATTCCCCGGTAAAATCACCTGCGTGGACAGCGGCTCGCTTTCGATGGGATTGGGATTCCAGGTATTGGCGGCGGCTGAAGAATCTGAACTCGGCTTGAAGTCCGCGTTGGAGGCGATTGAATCTACGAAGCGGCGGTTGCAAGTCTTCGCCGCGCTGGATACGATGGAATACCTCAAGCGCAGTGGACGAGTCCCTGGCGTGGTCGCGAATTTGGGCGGGTTGTTGTCCATCAAACCGCTGGTGGAATTACGCAACGGAGAAGTGAAACCGATTAAAGCTGTCCGCACCACGCGGCAGGCCGATGAACAAATATTAAATTCCCTGCTGGAGATCGGGGAGATGGAACGTCTGGCGATCTTGCACACCAACGCCGAACCCCGCGCAAGGAATATCCTGAACGAATTGATGAAACACGCGCGGATGTCCATTCCGCGTGATATTTTGTTCGTCAATGTCACCGCAGTGATCGGCACGCACCTCGGTCCAAATGGGGTTGGCTTTGCCGCAGTGAGAAAATGAAGTAAGAGGCAGATATATGAATATGGATCTTCAAGTTCGAGTAGATAACGAAAAGATTATTGTGGATATTCCACAAAAAGGGGAGCAGCGTGAATTCAAAAATGTATTGGGGCTGGCAAATGGAAGGGTCGTTTCCATCGGTCAATCGCTTGCAGATTTGATCAGGGAAAACCCCCAGAATGAGAAAAAATTTCGTGAGGAGGTCAAGTTTGAGCCGCTCTACACTGCCTCTGCAGAAGGGCTTGAAAGACTCCACCTCTTTTTGAGTTTTCAAAAGCACCAATTAAGCGCGGCCAGAATTCCATTGTTTAATTCCAGGTCGATCAACTTGATTCTTGATCTGCCAAAATATGAAAGCATTGATGAGAACGCTCGAAACCAATTCGAATTCTCGTTGACAAAATTTGTGGTTAAAAAGTTAACGATCAATAATGACTTGAAAGGTTGGAAGAACTGGCAGCGATGGACGCTTGAGATCAGCAGGTCTATGTCTTTGCTGGTGTGGCCCTTTCTTTGGTATTGGTTCATTTTATCGATCGCATTCCTGATGGAAAGCCTGGGCATTGGAAGATGGCTGGTTTATCTGGCTGGGCTCTTTGTGATCTATTATCTTTTGCTGTTTATCAGAACCTTTATTTTGAGGTTCTTTCTTCCGCATGATTTGCTGCGCGGCGAATTGTTGAGTCCAAGCATGGGCATGGGGAAATACGGAAAATTCCTTGTGAAGAGATTGATTGATAAGGAATGAAATTGCTGAGAGCCTATCCGTAAATCCTCGGAGTGCGGACTTTAGAGACTGGTTCTTAACTCGTAGGCAAAGACCCTAAAGGTTTCCCACGGTTACGAAAACGCCGTTTTGTGGGCGTTTTTTTGCAAATTATGGTTCTGTTTTGCGGCGAAAACCTTTAGGGTCTGACTTAAGAAACGCTCTCTTAGTCCGCGATGCCAAAGCAGACTAAAGTCTGCACTCCGATTTTTCGGATTGGGTCTAAACAAAAAGCGGCTTCATCAGCGGCTTTTTGTTACTGAACAGAAACTTCCTGAACCGTCTCTATTCCCTTCCAAAACAAAACCACCGCAATCGACACCGCCAAAACAAACGTCACCGCCAAACCGCCTTCAGGACCGAACTCGCCGCCTGTGAGCCAGTCTGCCCCCGTTTCCATCAGGTTGACGAGCGTCCCGCCGCCCGCATCCATGCCGCTGACTTGAAAGCCGAAGAAGTTACCCTGCACCCAATTCCAGACACTGTGCAGGGCGCTGATGCCCCACAGGGAGCCTTCGCGCATGGCGTACAAGCCTGCGAACACGCCGAACAATGCGAGGTTGACTAGGGCAATCGCGCTCAAGCCCGGGTTGAGTCCATGCAGCAGGGCGAAGATGAGCGATGAAATCAGCAAACCGATCCACGCTTTGTAGCGCGCGCCGATGACGGGCAATGCCCAGCCGCGAATGAGAGCCTCTTCCGCGCCGCCCTGGATGATCCAGCCGAGCAGCACGAGAAGCACGCCACCCAACGCAGGAAACCCCTGTTGAGACGGATCTCCCAGCTCGAACTCCACAGCGCCGAATAACCCCAGAATCCCCACCGAGCCAGCGAACATCAACGCGCCGATCAAGAATCCGCGCCCGTATTGAGTCAGGGCATTTTTCACTTCGTAGCCCATCGTCCAGAAGGGACGTTTTTCGAAGAACTTCAACCATGCCCAGAGGATGACATACACCAGCGCAAAGGCCGAGATGAGTTGCATACTCATCCAGAAACCAGCTATGAGCGGCGGGAGTCCTTGCAGGGTAACGAGCGTTTCCGAAAACCCATAGAAAATGGTCATGACCACGAATACGGGAATGACCCCCAGTTGTGCCACAAAGGCGAATAAAAATGAAAGCGGAATGACCGCCGCGATATGCGTCAGCCGTTGACCCTGTCGTGCGAGGTCGAAAAGCTTGCTGTTGTTGAACCAGTTCATAATATAAGTCTCCTGTGGCGATTATACGGGAATTAAGATGGAGCGTTACGGGGTTCCTTACCTTCCCCATGATAAAATTGACCATTATGCAACCGTCTTTGGAAAAACTACGCAAATTCTTTCGACTCGAACACGAAAATAAATATGCCAATACCGCCATCATTGGCGGACTTGCCAGGATGCTCGATTATTGGGAAGGGGAAGCCCGCGCCGACGGAGTCACAGAGGATGTGATTCAGGCGGTGATTTCGCGCCTGCGTTCGTACGAAAAACTCAACCCCAACGGGCGCGCAGATTCGTTAAAAGGTTTGTGGAAGCGCATTGTCGAGACCTACCCGGAAGCGGGTCAAAAGCCGAAGGGACAGACCCAGTCCCCGAAGGTGAATCAGGCTCCCCGTCCGCAGCGAAGCGATGCTGAGGGGCAGGAAAATGCCGAGGCGGTCACATCTGCTCCTGTGCAGGGTCAAAGTCAACAGCGTCAGCGTCCCCAACAAAAGCAGCGACAGACCCCGCCCCAGCGATTCGAATCTGCCACGAGCGCCAAGCACAGCCAGACGCCTGCCGCGTTTGGCGCAGAGTTGACCGTACTGCAAGGTGTGGGACCGAAGATCGCCGAGACGCTTGAAAAGCTTGGGATGAAAACGCTGGGGGATATGTTGTACAACTTCCCGCGCCGATACGAAGATTATTCATTGCTCAAACCGATCCAGTCGTTAATGTATGGCGATATCGTAACGGTATTGGGAACCATTCAAAGCATTCATAACCGACCAATTCGCGGCGGCAAGAGCAGCCTGATCGAAGTCATCATCAGTGATGGCACGGGAGCGCTGCGCGTTTCGTTCTTCAACCAGCCGTGGTTGATGAACCGCTTCAAACAAGGCGAGGCGATCTCGGTCTCCGGCAAGATCGACCAGTATCTTGGGCGCATTGTGATGAACAGTCCCGATTGGGAATTCGTGGAAATGGAAAGCCTGCACACCAATCGTATTGTGCCGATCTATTCGCTCACTGAAGGCATTACTCAAAAATGGCTGCGCCAGCGCATGAATCAAGTGGTTTCGTATTGGGCGCCCGCCGTGGTGGATGCCCTGCCCGATAGCATCAAACTCGACGCGCGGCTGGTTTCGCTCAATGAAGCGCTTACGCAGGTACACTTCCCCGATTCACAGGACCGCCTCAAACTGGCGCGTGAACGCCTGGCCTTCGACGAAATCTTCTATTTGCAAATGGGAGCGCTGCGCCAGAAACGGGATTGGCAATCTGTGGACGGCAGGCGCTTCACGGTCTCGGACGAGTGGCTGGGTGCGCGTTTAGCGAGTTTGCCCTTCACCCTGACCTCTGCCCAGCAAGAATCGCTGGACGATATCCGCCGCGACCTGGACTCTGGACGACCCATGAACCGCCTCATTCAAGGCGATGTGGGTTCAGGCAAGACAGTGGTTGCCGCGCTCGGCGCTGGCATGGTGGTTGAGAATGGAGCGCAAGCCGCAATCATGGCGCCCACGTCCATATTGGCGGAACAACACTATCGCAACTTTGTCGGCTTGCTGACGGGTGCGAAGGGGTTCCTGCAAGAGGCTGAGATTCGCCTGCTGGTGGGGAACACGCCTGAAAGTGAGAAGGAAGCGATCCGCGTGGGATTGGCGGATGGTTCGATCAAGATCGTGATTGGTACGCACGCCGTCATCGAGCCTGATGTCCAATTCAAGGAATTGCAGTTCGTAGTAATCGATGAACAGCATCGCTTCGGTGTGGAACAGCGCGCCGAACTGCGCAGCAAAGGTACGAACCCGCATTTGCTGGTGATGACCGCCACACCCATTCCGCGTTCGCTGGCATTGACGGTGTTCGGCGACCTCGACATCTCCGTGATGGATGTGATGCCCGCTGGCAGGCAGCCGATCGCGACGTATGTGCTGCGCCCGCAGGAACGTGAGCGGGCGTACACGATGATCCGCGCACAGGTGACGAATGACAATCAGGCGTTCATTGTCTATCCGCTGATCGATGAGAGCGAGAAGCTCAACGTCCGCGCGGCAGTGGATGATTTTGAGACGCTTTCCACGCAAGTCTTCCCCGATCTGAAACTGGGTCTCTTACACGGACGTATGAAGCCCAGCGAAAAAGACGATGTGATGTTGAAATTCCGTGACAAGCAGTTTGACATCCTTGTCTCGACCACGGTCATCGAAGTGGGTGTGGATGTGCCCAACTCCACGCTGATGCTGATCGAAGGCGCAGACCGTTTCGGTCTGGCGCAGCTCCATCAATTGCGCGGGCGTGTCGGACGCGGTTCAGTGGCGTCCACCTGTTTGCTTATTCCCACGCACGAAGACGCGACCGAGAATGACCGCCTGCAGGCGATGGCGACCACCAACAATGGCTTTGAACTTGCCGACCTCGACCTGAAGCTGCGTGGACCCGGTGAATTCCTCGGCACCCGTCAGGCAGGTTTTGCTTCCTCGTTGAAGATGGCGAGCATCACGGATGTAGCTCTCATTGAGAAAGCCCGCGAACAGGCAAAATCCCTTTTTGAGCGCGATGCCTATCTCACCCAGCCCGAACACGCCTTGCTTGCCGAAGCCTTTGAACGCTTCTGGAAAGGCACTGCGGGCGATGTGAGTTAGTTGGGTCGTTAGATAGTTGAATAGTTAGGTAGTTTAAGGGCACATGAACATTACAGAACTATTCAATCACTCAACTACATAACTATGAAACTACCAAACTAAAGGACTACAAAACTAAATGGTCAGAGCCTTATTTCCCGGAACCTTCGACCCCATTCACTACGGTCACATGGACATTGCCAACCGCGCCTCGAAACTTTTCGATGAAGTGGTCATGGCGGTATACGACAAACCTTTGAAGAGCCTGATGTTTTCTCCTGAAGAGCGCATAGCGTTGGTCAACGAATCATTCCAGAATAACCCGAAGATCAAGGTCACAGGCTACAGCGGGCTGACGATCGAATTCGCGCAGCAGATCGAAGCGCATGTCATTGTGCGCGGGCTGCGCGTCTTCTCCGATTTTGAGTTCGAATTCCGCATGGCGTTGGCGAATCAGCGCCTGGCAGGCGATGCGGTGGAAACCATTGCACTGATCACTGCCGAGCAGCACACCTTCCTTTCCTCTTCCACTGTGCGCGAAATTGCCACACTGGGCGGCAATGTTTCCAGCATGGTGCCGCCGCATGTGGAGCACGCCCTGAAGGAAAAAGTCGCCCAAATGGAGGAGCAGTCCCCGCCGAATGCGCTGCGGGATTAATGTGCTAGAATTGAAGAAAATTACCTCCTTTTTGCGAGTAACCTATGGACATCCTGCAACTTATTGACCGCCTGGAAGAACTCTTTAACGATGCGAAAGCTGTGCCTTTTACGCATAATGTTGTCGTGGATGAAGATAAGATGTTGGAATTGATCGACCAGATGCGCATCACCATCCCGGAGGAAGTGAAGAAAGCCCAGCAGGTCGTCGCCCAGCGTGACCGTGTCATGGCGCAGGCGCAGGAGGAAGCCAACCGCACCCTGCAGATTGCCCGCGACAAAGCCGACCAGTTGGTGCAAAAGGATATGATCGCGCAGGAAGCCCAACGCCGCGCAGAACAGATCCTTTCACAGGCGCGCGCCGAAGCCGAAGCCATCCGCGCAGACGCTGATAACTACGTCCTCGATACGCTCATGCAATTGCAGGAACAGATCGAGAAAATGGGCAGTCAGGTCGCCAACGGCATTCGCATGGTGCAGGAAGATCAAATGCGGAAGGCGCCTGTCTCGGGAAATTCAGGCGGCTTTGAAAATTAAATTTCATCCCCGTCCAATTGACGGGGATGTTTTTTACCTTAAAACTTTATGCCTGTGATTTGCCTTCGATATACCCAGCGCGGTCACAAATTGCGCTTTTTCAGAAGGGGATAAGCGCAATTTGTGACCATGGGCATTATCAGTACTTCACGAAAGCGCGTAATTGGCGGTCTCTACCGCCAGATTTGCGCTACACCTGCCCTGGCGGGCGGCGCCAGGGGAGAGCGCACGCTGCGCAGTACGCGAGGTTTTCGTGATCTACTGATTTGACGTTATCG
>JAUXWL010000206.1 GCA_030680155.1 Anaerolineales bacterium | reverse complement strand
ATAGGGCAAGGATGAGAGCATTTTGCCGCGAATTTCGCTGATTCCCGCTGATTTTTTGGTTCAATCCGCGCAAATTCGCGGAATTCGTGGCTGAGGTTTTGCTCCGAATTGGCAGACGCAAAAGATGTGGGTAATCACCAGCCAGTATCAGCCCCAGTATCATGAAAGGTGGGCGTCAAGGTTTTGGGAACTGAGTGTGAAAACACCCTGCAAATCACAACGGAGATGCAGGAGCTTCTTAAGTGAAATTCACCTGAAGATAAACGCAGCAATCGATCAGGGCTGGAACACTACGAAATTATCAAAGACAACATCCGCGCCCGGGGTGGCAAACGTGCCGGCCAGCAAACCGACATCCCCCGAAGTCAAGGTTGCATCCTGCGCCTGTGCGATCTGAAAACCGTTCACGTAAAACGTAAGTTGATCGCTAACGCAATCCGCCCGCAGATGATTGACTGCCACGCCCTGATGGATATTCGAAGAAGACAGCATCTCATCCTGCCCAAGCAAAACTGCCTGCCCGCCTGAAAAGATGCCGATGCCGTAAAAACCGTCACTGGACATGATGAAGAAATAATAGTCACTGCCATTGAAGCGGCAGACCAGACCGATGCGGTTTTCATCGGGACCTGCAATTTTCCCCGCGTCCACTTCCATGCGGACATCGGAAAAGTCCTTGCGCGGTGTTGCCCAAAAGTTCATCTCTGGCGCAGAGACAAGGATACGATAGCCGCCGCCATCGTAATCCATCACGCCCTCGTCTGCGAGCAGGCGGTCCCAGCCTGTGGCGAGGTTGGAGAAATCATCCTGAAACAAGACTGCGCCCGAAGGCATCGGAGTCGGAGCAGCAGCGGGGGGCACAGCAGAATATGCGCACGCAAGAGATAACAAAGCCGGAAGCAATAAAGAAACCTTTGTTCGATTCATGAGCGTGATTTTATCATGGAGGGTTATGGAAAATATTGCTCCAAAAGATGGATAACGGTCTCACGATACAGGCCGGATTCATCCGCATCGCGCACGAACGTCAACGAATTGAATGCGGCGGCGCGGTTGCCTTGAGCGAGATAATTCAAGGCAAGATGAATGTGCGCGGGGAAATAATCGGGAGCAAGCTCAATCGCCTGCGTCAGGGCTTGCTCCGCGCTGGCATACCGCCGCGTTGCAAAATAGGACATCCCCAACGCATCCAATGCAAGCGGGTCGTTCGGCGCCAGCATCACCGCCTGCTGTACGGCGGGCAGACCAGCCTCTTCCACATACACGCCGTTCTCCGCGCAAAAAATCGCCAGTCTCACCAGGTACGCCGCATCCCCTGGGGCGAGTTCCACCGCGCGCTGATACGCCGCCAAGGCAGCCACCAGATTTCCAAGTTTGAAGTACGCATCCCCGACCCCAGCCTGCCACGCAGGGTTTTGCGAATCGTACTTTGCGGCGAGCAAATACTCCGCAAGCGCCTGCTCATAATTCCCCTGACGAGTCCACTGCAAGGCGCGCAATGCATGGACAGTCGGATTCGTTTCGCTCAATGACAACGCATGATCGAGTTCCGCGCTTCCCTCCTGACCCGTTTGCTGGTTCGCCTCTCCAAGCCACGCCCACGCCTCAGCATTTTGCGGGTCAAATTCCACTGCCTGGCTGAATGCCACGATTGCCAACTCCCACTCCTGCACAAGACCGAACGCCCGCCCGATTGCCAGCAACTTCTGCGAGTCATCCGCCTGCATGGAGGACAATGCCAGGGCGGCGCGGATTGTCTGCACAGCAGAATCAACTTCGGGGTTAAGGAAAGAGGCGCGTGTCAATACGGGCAAGGCATCATCGGGCGAGGATAAGGTCAACAAGAGTCCAAGTCGGTAGTGGGCGTAGGCATCCCCATCATCCAAGCGGATTTGGTTCGCAAGCGCATCCTGCTCTGCCTGCCAGTTTTTTTGACTGCGCCGGAGCAGCGCAAGCAAGCTATACAAAGCGGGCGAGTCATGTGTTTGAAGTCCCTGTTCGACGGCAGTGATTGCAGCGGCGGCATCTTGTAATTGATAATGGGAAGCGCCCAATCGAAACCAACCCTCGGCAGAAAGGGATGGCGCTTTCTCAAGATACGCAATAGCAGCGACATGGTCTTCACCCAACGCGGCAGCGATGCCTGCCTTTTCCCACAGATCGCCGCGCCAAAACAAAACCCGCGCAACGCGGGCATAAGACTCGGCGGCGGCGGGATAATCAGCCTGCTGGAATTCACGCTCCGCCTGACGCAGACCTGCGATTCCCCACAGCATCAGCAGGGCAAAACCAAGGGCGACGATGCCAATAAGATATTTATATCGGTTCCAATGCGACATAATGACAATTCTACGCCATAATATTGAACTGGCAGTATAATCACGACTGCATGAGTGCTTTCACCAGTTTAATACTCACACAGTTAACCGTCCCGCCCGGCGATTTGATCTACTACATTGTGCTGGTTTTTACCATCGCCAGCGCGTTACAGTCTGCCTTTAATCACTGGCAGGCAAGCGAATTTCCTCAGGCGCGGCGGGCTTTTACAGGATTGGGCATTTTGCTATCTGCACAAGCCATGATGTTCATCTTCAGCGGATTAGGCTGGCAAAATTTGATAGACCCAAAGACCGTCCTGCCGCCAATGGACCGCGCATTCATCATGTTCGGGATCATTTGGATCACCTGGCTGTATGCCTTCCCCGAACCCCACCGCTCCGCGGACGCAGCCGCGACGATCCTAAGCCTGTTTGTATTAACAGCGCTCGGATTAAGCCTGCTCTCGTGGCAGCCACAAATCGCCATGACCAGCTACAACCAGACCGTGGACGACTGGGTCTGGCAAATCGGCTCGGTAATCATGGCGTTGGTGGGTATCGCAGTTCTGGCAATCCGCCGTCCCGACGGGATGTGGTATGGGATCGCCCTGCTCTCCCTCGGTTTTCTCGGTCATGTCGGGCACTTGCTCATCCAAACTGAGGGGAATTACTCTGGCATCGTGCGTCTGGCATATATGGCAGCCTTCCCTATTTTGCTGACATTGCCGCAACGGTTTGCCGCCGCAAGCCCGACGCAAATTTCAAATCCGCGCCCGACCACGCTCAAACAGGAAGCAGGTTTCCCGGAACGCCGCCGCTACAGCACTGATCCGAAGACCTTCCATGCCATGCTGGCCTTGGCGGCAGAATCCAACCCCACCAAAGTGAGTCAGGCCATCACCCGCGCCATCGCGCAGACGATGCTCTCAGACTTAAGTTTTCTAATATATCTAACCGATAATAAAAACCAGATGGTAATCGCGGGCGGATATGATCTGATCCGCGAAGATAGCCTGGAAGGCGGCTCGCTCAATAAAAATTCCATCCCCATGCTGGCGAATTCGCTCCAGCGCGGACGTCCATTACGCATGCCTGCCAGCAGTACCTCCGCGGACGTGAAAGGTTTGGGCGATATCCTCGGCTTGACCAATCCTGGTCACCTCTTGAGCGTGCCGATCATTACGCCTGAAAAGGAAACATTGGGCGGCCTCCTTTTGCTTTCGCCATATTCAGACCGCACCTGGACTGCCGAAGATCAGGCTTTTCTTTCCAACATCGCTACTTCATTGGTGCCAATCATCCAGCGCAGCCAGAAATTCAATAAACTCGAGATGGAAAGTGATCGCGCGCGCACGCAAGCTGCCGAATTGGAACGGCGCATCGAGGAATTGAAACAGCAACTGGAAATAGCGCACGGGGAGATCGAAAAGAGCAGTTCCGTGGATCTGGCGTCCCTGCGGGCGGCACAGGATGAATCACAGCGCATCATCGAGCAATTGCAGCAGGAAAACGCGGAACTGCGTTCGGGTAAAAATATCTCCGCTTCCAATTCGCAGTTGGAAGGCGAATTAAAGGCAACCCTTCAGGAGATGGCACGGCTGCAAAACCAGGTTGCCGAATCCAATATGCGGGTGCATGAATTGGAAAAGGGACATACCGCCACGCGCAGCTCGGAACAAGCCGAAGTGATCGCTTCCATTTCACAGGAATTACGCCAGCCGTTATCCTCCATTATGGGATACACCGACCTGTTATTGGGCGAGTCGGTTGGAATTTTGGGGGCGCTGCAGCGGAAATTCGTGGAGCGCATCAAAACCTCCACGGAGCGCATCCACAGTTTGACGGATGACATGATCCAGATCACCACCCTGGCGGCAGAGTTGAACGAACTCAAAGCCGAAGCCGTGGACCTGAATGCGATCATTGACAATGCCATGTCCTATACAAGTACGCAGGTGCGTGAAAAGAATATTTCGATGCACCTCGAACTTCCCAAATCACTCGCCCCGATCCAGGCAGACCACGAAGCCTTGCAGCAGATCCTGATCCACTTGCTGCAAAATGCCGGGGCGGCGACTCCGTTTGAAGGCACGATCAAGCTCAAGGTCCAGACCCGAACCGAGAATAAGCTGGAATTCATTCTGATTCAGGTATCGGATTCGGGCGGCGGCATCGCATCCAGTGATATGCCGCGCGTCTTCACCCGCCTCTACCGCGCGGACAATGTCCTCATTCAAGGGGTGGGCGATACGGGCGTGGGACTGTCGATTGCCAAGACTCTGACCGAAGCCCAGCACGGGCGCATTTGGGTGGAAAGTGAACCGGGGATGGGCGCGACGTTCAGTGTGTTACTGCCCATCGCCGCCAGTGAAGCGGCTCCGGAAAAACAGGGCAAAAAAGGAAAGAAATAATGCAAGGGCTGCGCGAATTTGGGAACGCGCTGGTTGTGACCATGCTCTCCGTGGGGTTGATGTTCGGGGCGCTGTCCATTTCACTTGTAGAGTTTGCGGCGGACGCAAACCCAACCATAACACCCCCACTATTTCCCTCCCCGCTGCCTGTCACCGCCACCAATACACTCCTGCCAACAGCCACAGCAGACCCAAGTTTGGATACCCCAACCCCGACAGTCACCAATACCACACTGCCGCCAGTTTCATGCCAACCCCCAACGGGCTGGATCCCTGTTTTCATTCAACCCACGGATACACTGGATATCCTCGCTGCGCGTTACAGAATCAGCAAGGATGCTTTGAGGCAGGCCAATTGCCTGCTCAGCGACAGCCTGATTCCGGGCACGATACTATATGTATCCCCAGCGCCCACCAGTACTGTCGTTGCTTGCAGTCAGGGTGCAGCCGAATGGGTAAAATCCTATGTGGTTAAACCGGGCGATACACTTTATTCGATTGCCAACAATCACTACACCAACTTCCAGTTGCTAAAAATCGTCAACTGCCGCCATGGCGATCAAATTTACGCTGGCGAAATTCTATGGGTGCCGAGCGTTTCCACACGCACGCCCATCCCAACCCCGTTACCCGGCAGCACCATCACACCTTACCCCACTGACCCATTGACGCAAACCGCGCTGCCATTTACAGCCACACTCATCCCAACGGCACAACCTGCCACCACGGTTGCGCCAACCGCTACACCCATCCCAACCCACACTGCCAGCCCGACGGCATTCCCAACCAGCACACCCTAGTTCCGCATTTCCCTTCGCCACCGAAACATGAGAGCTTCTTATCGCACCTGCCTGACTATTCTTCTTACCTTGATTCTGACAGCCTGCGGCGCGCCTGCCCCTGCTCCCGAACAGGCGACTCTTCCCTTCGTTCTAATTACTTCTGCTCCCGATGCCACTGCCACGCCGACGCCATTCCAACCCTCCCTTTACACACCGACCCAGCCACCCCTCTTTTCATTTGACGCGAATTCCGCACCGCAATTGATCTTCCCCACCGAGACGCCCTCCGCCACGACCACCCCTCAGATAGATCTGACAGCGACAATCAGCTTCGACCAACTCTTCCCCACCCAGGCCGCACCGCCGCCTGAATCACTGGCGGTCAATCCCACGGCCCTGCCACCCCTCACGGATAACGAAACCATCAACTTCCTGCTCATCGGTTCAGATAGGCGGCCGACGGGCACATCACATCGCACCGATACGATGTTGATCGCCATCGTCTGGCCCCGAGAGGGACAGGTCTCGCTGATCTCCATTCCGCGAGACCTGTGGATCTACATCCCCACCGTGGGAATGCAGCGCATCAACACTGCCTACCAAAGCGGCGAAGGCGGCTACCCCGGCGGCGGGATGGGCTTGCTTAAAGACACCATTTTGCAAAACCTCGGTATCCGCATTGACCACATCGCCATGGTCGAATTTGACGGCTTTTCGCGCATCGTGGACACCCTCGGCGGCATCGAAGTCCCCATCGCCTGCGCCTACACCGACTGGCGACTGAAAGCCCCCAACCTCGACCAGAACAACGAAGATAACTGGTGGTTATATACGGTCGGGCCCGGTGAAGTTTACATGGATGGCGACCTCGCGTTATGGTATGCCCGCTCCCGCTTAAGGTCCAGCGATTTCGACCGCGGACGCCGCCAGCAGGAAGTGTTGCGAACGCTCTTTAACAAAGCGTTGCAAACTGGAACCTTCACGAAAATCCCACAACTTTACAACGACCTCTCCAGCAGTGTCCTCACCGATCTGGGCCTCGCGGATATGCTGCGCATGGCTCCGTATTCGGTCAACTTCACCAATGCCAACATCCGCAGTTACTACATCCGTCCGCCCTATGTTCAGGGGTGGACAACGCCCGGGGGCGCTTCCGTGCTCCTCCCGCAGGAAGAGGCGCTCCAGCAGATGCTCATTGAAGCCACCACCCTTTCTCCGTACGCAGCTGTGCGTGAGAATATCATCGTGGAAGTTCAAAATGGAGCGCGCTTTGAGACACTCGAAGCCCTTGCCGCCTCCCGCCTGAATTACGCCGGCTACCAAACCACAATGGGCATCGCTGACCGCCGTGACTATGCAAATTCCGTCCTCGTGGATTTCACGCCCGGGCAGGATTCCGCCCAGCAGCAGACGATCATCAACGTGCTCGGCTTGTATTCGGCAAATATCATTTCCCTGCCGGATGCAAACAGCACAGTGCAGTACCGGGTCATTTTGGGCGCAGATTACAAGGCCTGTTTCAAGCCGGAAGACCTCTCGCATTAAACCTGGTGATTACCCACATTTCTTTCGTCCGCTAATTTCAGGGAAGAAAACCAAACTTCAGCCGCGAATTCCACGAATTTTCGCAAATTGGTTTTAAAAATCTGCGTGAATTAGCGAAATTCGCGGCAAAATGCTCTGGCTTTGAGGCCTGGAAATGACAGATACTGACTTGTGGGTAATCACCAGATTAAACCAGTTGACAAGCCCCCTGACATTCGTTAAACTATACGAAAAGACTATGCGCTATCACGTAAGGATAAATCCATGGCAACAACATCTGAAACCGCCCATATCAGCGCCAAGACCCTGCTCCCCACCGCCATCGGCGGCTGGGAAATGTTCATGGCAGACCAGGGACGCTCTCCCAACACCATCAAAGCCTTCCTCTCGGACGTGCGCCTGCTCAACCAGTTCGTCGCACCAGACCAGAGCATTGGCGCAATCACCACAGACGACCTCAACCGCTTCTTCGAGTGGATGGAAAAAGGACGCGGTATCCCGTGCAGTCCCAAGACCCTCTCGCGGCGCATCACCTCGGTCAAATCATTTTTCCGCTGGTTGCATCAACACGGCACACTGACCATTGACCCTGCCGAGAAGGTCTTGCAGCGCTCTGCCATCAGCCCACTCCCGCAGGTGCTGACCGACGAAGAATACGAAGCCGTGCTGCTGGCCGCCGACCGTCACCGCCGCAACACCAAACCCGACGCCCGCCCCTACACCCTCGTCACCCTGCTGTTGACGACTGCCATCAAAAAGAGCGAGTGCCTCGGCATCCACATCAACCACGTTGACCTCGACGCGAAAAACGGACCGCATCTTTTTGTCCGCTACGCCAGCCCTGCCAACCGCTACAAGGAGCGCAAGATCGATCTCACCGAAGATTGGGTTGCCGCATACAACGAATACCTTCCCCAATACCAGCCCGTGGATAAACTCTTTCCCTGGTCGCCGCGCAGGCTCGAATACCTGCTCGAAGACATCGGTGAAGAAGCGAGTCTCACCAAACACCTCTCCTTCGACATGTGCCGCTGGACATGTGCTTTGCGTGATTATCAGGCAGGCGTGGAAGTGGAAAAGATTCGCCAAAAACTTGGCGTATCAAAGATCCAATGGCGCGAGTTGTTCATAAAGTTAAAGCAATTGAATGGTGAATAAAAATAAAACGTCTCATTACAGAAAATCCCCGTCTCACTGGCGGGGATTTTCTTCCGGCACAATTTTCTCAGGCGGGCGCGCCATCGAAAAATAAATGACATTATTCGTCGAAGTTTTCAACCGGTGACGATGCGCCGGACGATACCCGGGAACCCACACCACTTCCTCGCCCGCACACAAGAGCGGCCATCGGTCACGCGCGCGCTGCGGCAGTTTCTCGTTGACAAAAAAATCGGACAATTTCTGCGAATGATCATCCATGCCAAGCGGGGAAAAATGATCACCCTGACGTCTCACCCGCAGTTCGAACGTCTCGGGCAAATCCTCCGCATCCAACCAGACCTGGAACTGGTCCTCGTTCCGTTCAGCTTGTTCCTTCGCCAGGGCAGGGAGACGCCAGCGCTCGCAGGTCACCTTCCAGCCGCCGGCCATCACAACCTGACCCGGGCAGGGGATGACCAACGGCTGACCATTGGGTATCTGGGGCCACAGGTCAAACGGCAATTCAGCATCGGACGTGCAGATAAAGACCCGGTTCGCTTCGTGGAACAAACGCATGCCGCCCTTCAAATCCACACGGGAGGATTGCAAGGGTGAATTGATGGTATGCAATGCGCGCTCAAGGACGGAGAAAGTAATGTCCACACCCGGGGCGAGAGTCTGCATGGCGTGTTTGACCAGGTTCCGTTGGAGTCCGAGCGAGCAGGCAGAGAGGCGATCCGCGTCGAAGGTGATGGTGTCCTCATCCTCCGAAACAAGAGTCTCCTGCCATGCCTTTTCCAGGGTTTCCATCACAAAGGTGTAGTCACTCGTCAGGGATTGAGACATGCGCAGGATCGCCTCGCGCAGTTTTGGGTTGTAGGTTTCAAGCGTTGGAATCAAAAGATGGCGAATGCGGTTGCGCTGAAAATTGAGCAGGTCATTGGAAGAGTCGTAATGTGGGCGCAGACCATGCACCGCGCAATATACTTCCGTTTCTTCGCGCCAGAGATCAAGCAGCGGCCGCACAATGGGAATTTCAGGGTCGAATGATTTAATGACGGTGCGATACGACATACCCTTCAAACCGGAAATCCCACTGCCGCGCAAAAAGTGCATCAGCACGGTTTCCACCTGGTCATCGGCCGTATGACCCACCGCCACCGCCTGCGCATTGTGACGACGCGCAAGATCGAACAGGAAGCGATACCGCAAGTTGCGAGCCGCTTCCTCAATGGATAATTTATTTTCCTCGGAATAACCGCGCACATCTGCGCCGTCCAGGACACAAGCCAGCATCAAACGTGTGGCGATCTTTTCGACCATGCGGGCATCACGAGTGGATTCGGGGCGCAGTTGGTGGTCAAAATAGGCAACAATGGACGGGTAGCCCGCCTGCCTGAGCGTTTCCATCAGGCACAGGCTGTCTGGTCCGCCAGAGACGCCGACAATGATAGGACGGTCTTTCGTTAGACCGCACTCATTTTTTAGGATCGCTTCGATTTTTTCGGTCATTTAGATCTGATACAGTTCCACCAACACCCCGCCGGTAGACTCGGGGTGAATGAATGCATATTTCTTCCCATCTGCAGCAACGCGTGGTTCTTCGTTTATCAAACGGATGCTTTTTGTTTTAAGTTGGGACATCATGCCGTCGATATCGTCCACTTCGAGACAGATATGGTGCTTGCCTTGTCCGCGTTTGGCAAGGTACTTGGCAATCCCCGAATCGTCTGTGGTCGGCATGACCAGTTCCACCTCTGCGCCAGCAAGCGGCAGAAAAGCCACCTGCGATTTTTCCGCGGGGACGTCACGCAGTTCATGAAGTTCGATCCCAAGCGCGTCGCGCCAGAATGCGAGGGACTTTTCCATATCCTCGACGACGACGGCAACATGGTTGATGGCTTTGATTGTGGGCATAGATTTCTCCGAAGTTTGCTACAGCATTTGATGCGTTGATTTTACTCCAGTATCTTCATTGCAATTGGCAATGCCAGTTCTGCCCACCTGGCATACATCGTCCCGGAGGGATGCAAACCATCACCTGCGATCAAGGTTGGGTTGTTCACGGCTTCGCGCGAGTTGGGTGTGATGTCTACGTAGGAAACGTCCGCTTTTTGGGACTCTTCCAAATTGACAGCATTGAAGGCGTCAATTTCCAGCGCGATCTTTTCCGCATCCCTGCCCCTGGCATAGGGAGTAACGCCCCAATCAGGAATGGATAATACGAAAACATGGTCTGCATTCCCGCCTGCGTATTCAATGGCTTTTTCAAGCAAAAAACGGAATTCCTCGCGGTATTCATTAATGTCGTATCCGCGATATTGATTATTAACCCCAATCAGCAGGGAGACCATGTCATAGGGCGGTTCCACCTTTTGAGCCTGGATTCCCTGCCAGAGCTCGGCAGTTGTCCAGCCTGTGCGGGCGATGATGGTGACTTCGATTTCCCGCTCTGACGAAGTTTTCAACAAATCTGCCAGTTGATTGGGCCAGCGCTCGTTCTCTGGGACGCTTTCGCCAATAGTGTAGGAATCGCCCATGGCAAGATAACGGGTGGGTTGATTTGATGAATCTGGCGTCGTCACGGAACCTCCACCCACTTATTTTTCCTCCGGCGCTTCCCGAACAATATACAAGGGTCTGCCCTTCGCTTCATCATAGAGCCGCCCGATATATTCGCCAAGAACTCCCAAAGAGATCAACTGCACGCCGCCGAGGAAAAGAACAGCGATCAACGTGGTCGCCTGACCAAAAAAGGCGCCGCTGCCTGTCATACGCATATAGATCACCACAGGAATGGCAAGGATGGAAATACCCGCCGAAAAGAACCCGAAGTAGGTCGCCACTTGCAATGGGAAATACGAGAAACCCGTGATGGCATTGATCGCAAGGCGGATCATCTTTTTGAAGGGATATTTTGTAACGCCCGCGAGACGCGCCGCACGCTTGTACGTGACCCCGACTTGTTTAAAGCCCACCCACGCCGACATGCCGCGCGGGAATCGGTGACGTTCCTTCATCTGCTTGAGCACGTCCACCACCTTGCGATCCATCAAGCGGAAGTCGCCGGTATCTACAGGGATTTTCACATCCGTGATGCGGTAGAT
Organism: Anaerolineales bacterium; assembly: GCA_030680155.1. Classification (GTDB taxonomy): domain Bacteria; phylum Chloroflexota; class Anaerolineae; order Anaerolineales; family Villigracilaceae; genus Villigracilis. Next base: position 10,495 of record JAUXWL010000206.1, on the reverse strand, counting down.
GAGACGATAGAACAGCGAAGCGGTCCACAACTTAAACCATGATTCGCCTTCACGTTCGCCCCGTACCGCATACACCACCTCGTAGCCTTCCTTCCATTTCTCTGCAAGATCAAGAATCACTTCGGGCGGGTCCTGCAAATCTGCATCAATGATGATAATCGCATCACCGCGCGCAAAGTCCCAGCCTGCGGTGATGGCAACCTGGTGTCCAAAATTGCGGGCAAAGATCACGGGGCGAACGGATTTATCCGCCTGCGCCAGTTCGCGGATCCTTTCCGTCGAACCGTCGGTGGAACCGTCATCCACCAAAATCAGTTCCCAGGTCTCGCCTGAACCGTCCATGACTTCTTTTATACGGCGGTAGAGTTCGGGAAGATTGTCGATTTCATTGAAGATGGGAGCGATGATCGAGTAGGTAATATTCATAATTTATTTTTCTTTTTTTCAGCAGATACACGTCCGCGTGGTTTTGTCTTTTGAAAAGGCGCAGAGAACGGGCGAACTTCCTCCGCTTGATCAGAACCAGGTACACAGCAACGTGTCGGCATCATAAAAGTTTTTTCACTGCGTCCAAAGTGGGCTCAATGATCGGGGCGGATTGGACTGCCCGCATCGCTGCGCCGACATCCTTAAGTCCACTGCCCGTATTCAACACCAGGATCGGATCTTCGCTTCCAACCACGCCCAGGCTTGTTCCTTTGACCACTCCGGCATACGCCGCCGCCCCGGCAGGTTCGGCAAAGACACCCATCGTCCCCAACTCCGCAATGGACTGGATGATCTCGTCGTCGCTCACGGTGATGTACGTCCCATTCGTTTCTTTCGCCGCCCGCACCGCCCGGACTCCATCCCTCGGCAAATCCACCGAGATGCTATCTGCAATCGTCGTGGCAGAGACGGGTGTGATGGTTTCAGTGTCGGCATGGAAGGCATTCGCAATCGCGGCGGACCCTTCCGCCTGCACACCGATGATGCGCGGCATGTTGGGGATCCAGCCCAGTTCGAGCAAGTCCTTGAATCCCTTGTGGATGCCCGAAATGATGTTGCCATCCCCTACGGAGACAAAGATGCTCAATGGCGGATGTTCATTCAATTGACTGTCTTTCTTGTGCCAGTCATGGTGCGCCTTGATCCACCATTCCCAAATTTCAAAGGCAGCGGTTTTCTTGCCTTCCAACGTAAATGGGTTATAGCCTGTATTACGGCAATACCATCCAAATTCATTTGCGGCTTTCACGGTCAGGTCGAAAGCATCGTCGTAGGTTCCATCCACTAGAATGACTTTTGCTCCAAAAACCAGCAGCTGCGCCACCTTCGCCTGCGGCGCAGACTTGGGCGCAAAGATGATGGCTTTTTGCCCTACTGCGGCAGACATCCCCGCCAATGCCGCGCCCGCGTTGCCAGTGGAAGCAGTGACGACAATCTCAGATTTCAATTCGCGCGCCCGAGTCACAACGACTGCGCTGGCCCTGTCCTTGAAAGACGCTGTGGGGTTACGCGACTCATCCTTGAGCCAGAGATGCTTCAGGCGTAGTTTTTCCGCCAATCGCGGCAGGGCAAATACCGGCGTCCAGCCTGAAGCGTGCAAGGGGGTTGAATCTCCAGCGGGTTCAGAAACAGGCAGAAGGGGCAGGTATCTCCACAACGAAGATTCCCTCCGCGAAGTAATGTCTTCGGGCTGAAATTTTTTTCGGATGGAATCATAATCAAGGAGGACATCCAGATTGCCGCCATCCTTCGGGCAGGTATAAGTTACCTGACCCTGAAGGTATTCGGTCCCACAAAGCGAGCATTTATAACCAGCGAAGTTTTTCATAGCCCCGTAATTTTATCAGAATACACATCATCGCTCCCAGGCGGTATCTGACTGCCATGTTCTTTGGGATGTCCCGCAGGGTCATGGACCCTGCGGGAGCGAGGTCGTAATCTATCAGACTTCCGAGTTTTCAAGAACTCGGAAGTTGATGCTAATCCGGTTCAAACGGCACGCCTAATGCTGCGGGAGGCGAGGCACGCATGGCCCGTAGTATTTTCGAGAAAATCTTGCGCGCAGATTCAGGCATGGCAGCCAGAGTGCGTTCCACCCATTCGGCATTGCCGATATTGACCAACAGAAGCGTCAGGATCATGAGCGGGAACGGCGCAACCTGCAACACCTGTGAAGGGACTTGCGTCAACACGGGCTGTAACACCAAGCCTAGCCATTGCAGGAAGGCGAAGAGATACGCGCCAAACGCGCCGCGCACCGGATTCCAACCGCCGAAGATGGTGATGGAGAGCGCGATCCAGCCGAAGCCATCCAGACCGGAGATGGTTCCCATCCAGCCTGCGCGGGTGGCCAGGGAAAAAGCGGGACCCGTCAAGCCGATCAAGGCGCCGCCGACGATGGTGTACACGTAGCGCATCAGGTTGACGTTCGCACCGCGGATGTAGGCTGCCGCGGGCTTTTCGCCAATGCCTTGCAGCATCAAGCCCGGGCGGGTGCGGAAGATCCACAACCATGCCAGAAAGATGGCGATGAAACTGATGTAGGTAATGACATCGTGACGAAAGAAGAGCGGGCCAAGAATGGGAATGTCACCCAGAACAGGGATCGGCGCCGCCTGCAAGCGCGGACCGGGCACACCCATGTAATCATTGCCAAGGAAATATGCAAGGTCGCGGCAGGTAAGCGCCAGCACGAAACCCACAGCCACCTGTGACTGTTGCAGTGTAATGCTGGCAAATGCCACGATCAAAGCGACAAGCGCGCCGATCAGCATGCCCGCCAAAAAGCCGAGGATGATATTGTCCGTGTTGTAGGCGACGGCAAAACCGCCCATTGCCGAAAGCAGGATCGTGCCGTTCATGGAAAGGTTGATCACACCTGCGCGCTCGGAAAGTGTTTCGCCGATCACAGCAAAGATCAAGGGAGACGCAGAGGCAAGCACACCAGCCAAGCCGATGATGATGGTTTCTTGTGACATGTTATGACTTCCTCCCAAATTTTTGCCGAACACCCGCTGCAAGCAGTACGAATAAGACCAACACGCCCTGCAACACGCCAGAGAGCGAAGAGTCAAGTTTCATAATAATGGGGAGTTGGATACTGCCAATGTTCAATGCGGCAAAGAACAACGCCACAGGCACAGCCCAGAGCGCCTGATAGTTGATGAGCATGGCAACCATGAGTCCGAGATAACCGTATCCGCTGGAGATGGAGGGGATAAGGCGATGATAGACCGCCGCCACCTGCACCGCCCCGGCAGCGCCCGCCAACGCGCCACAGATCAGGAAGGAGTACATGGAATATTGCCAGGTGGGGATTCCCAGCAAGTATGCGGCGCGGAAGTTCTTCCCGACAGCCTTGAGGCGCAGACCAAAATAGGTGCCCTGCAAAAGGAAATATACGAACACAACGCCTGCCAGCGCAATCACCAACGCCCACGGGCTGATGCGCAGTCCCGCCCACAACGGCAGGGAGAATTCATCCGGGAACGGAACCGTCCCGCTCATCGAAGCGACGCCGGGGCGTTTCCATGGACCGAAGATGAGGTAGATCGTCAGAGCGGTGGCGACGAAGTTCAAACCAAGCCCGCCAAAAATTTCATTCACACCGCCGAATACTTTAAGGATGCCGGCAAGGGCCGCCCAAATGGCGCCACCCACCATCCCGCCGAGGATCGCCAGCGTGATGATCGCTACGGGGGGTAATCCACTTTCAAGAAGGAGACGATAGACCCAGGTGGTTGCAATCGCGCCCAACACCACTTGTCCTTCCACGCCGATGTTCCACAAGCCGGAAGAAAAAGTCACCAGCAAGCCCGCCGTCACCAAAAGAAGCGGCACGAACGCGACCAGTACTTCCGCAAATTTGCGCATTTCGCCAAACGAACCTTTGAAAATGTTTTTATAGGCTTCAGATGGCGAAGCATCCACCGAGATCAGGATCAGCGACACCACGCCAAATGCCAGCAAAAGCGCCACAAGTTGATATGCCAGATTGCCAAGACGGTTCTTAATCATGCGCCTCTCCCATGTCTGCCCAGCCCTTGCCGCCGATCAACTGACCGAGTTCTTCCACGGTTGTCCTGCCCGCATCAAGCGGCTCAGACACCTTGCCACTGAAGAACACCAGTACACGGTCGCTGTATTGCAACACTTCCTCAAGGTCTGATGAGATGAAAATAATGGACGCGCCCTGTTTACAACGTTCCTTCAGTTTGCTCCAGATGTAAATGACGGATTCAATGTCAAGTCCACGGGTGGGGTGTTCAAGCAAAACCAGCGAAAGCGGGCTTTGCAGCAATGCCAGTTCGGCGCGTTGTTGATTTCCACCTGAAAGCGATTCCACGGGGCTATGCGGGGCGCCGCGAATGTTAAAGGATCGGATGCGCTCCTCGGCCAGTTTCTGCCCGGCGGCGTGGTCGATGAACAGCCCCTTCGGTTCCTCCGCCAGAACAAAATGGTCGGTGAGACTGAGGCCGGGCACCAAGCCTTCTTCGAGTCTCGCTGCGGGAAGGAAATTCACGCCCGCCCGTTTGAAGGTGTGATAGGTCTTGCCGGTCAAGTCCTGACCTTTGAGCTGTATCCTGCCGCCGACAGGACGCACCAACCCCGCACATGCGCGGATGAACATGCCCTGCCCGGAGCCTTCCATGCCGGCCAAGCCAATCACCTCGCCGGCACGGATATCCAGGTTTACATTTTTGATTCTCAAACGAACATCTTCGAGCGAGATATCCTTCATTGAAATAACAACATCACCTGCCTCACCGGGCTGGCGCGCTCCAAGCGTGATCGCTTTGCCGAACATCATCTCCACCAGTTTGGAAGTGACATAAGGAGTCCTGGTCTCGCCGACCATCTCACCCGCGCGCAGGACAGCCACCTGATGGCAGAGATGCTCCACATCCTCCAACTTGTGCGATACAAAGATGATGGTCTTACCTTGTTCGGCAAGTATTTTCAGCGTGGCAAATAATTTGGCCTTTTGCAGGGAACTGATACCCGTGGTGGGTTCATCGAGGATGAGGACACGCGCGCCCATCCACAACAGGCGGATGATCTCCAACTGTTGGCGCTCGCCCACGGTGAGCGCATCCACGTAACTGTCTGGGTCGAGGGAAAAATCAAATTGGTCAGCGAGCCGCTTGAAGTCCAGTGCGACCGCGTTTCGGTTCGGAAAAAGTCCGCCGGATTGACCGAGCAGGAAGTTATCCAAAATCCGCATGGGAGGAAAATCCAGCGGGTCTTGATGTAACATGCCGATCCCGTCGTGGATGGCGTCGGCGGGGGAGTGAATGATGACGGGGCTGCCATCCAGAATAATTTCGCCGCCCGGGTCGGCTTGAATAAAACCTGAAAGAATCTTCATCAAGGTGCTTTTGCCGGCGCCGTTTTCCCCCAAAATCCCCTGGATCGTGCCAGCGGGGATGTTTAAATTTATGCCTTTATTGGCATACACAGTACCAAAGTGCTTATGGATGTTTTTGAGTTCAACGTTCATGGGCGTTTTGATTCTCCATGAGGCTTACGGGTTTGAGAAAGGGGCACAGATTCCTCTGTGCCCCTTGTGGGGAAGTGCAAAACAGATTACTCGGAGGCGCTCAAGCCCTGCATACCTTCGAGCAGTTGCGGCAGATACCAGACCTGTTGGTCGGTGGCTTCTTCGCCGTCAGCGAGGTAGGCGGTACCATCCTGCAGGTTGATGGGGCCTGTCCACAGGTTCAAGCCGCCGGCGAGGTCAGCGATGAACGCGTCCAACGCGGCAGCGGCATCGGCGCTCAGGGCATCGCCCTTCACGAAACCGATGGCAGATGTGTCGTGGTTGTTGATGTCGGCCCAGTCGGGCCCATTGAAGATAAACTGGGATTCCCACGAACCATTCGCCGCAGATTGGATGGCGGCGAGATAATCGGGACCCCAGTTGTAGTACGGCACACCGAGGCAGACGTCGGGGGCGGCGCTACAGGCAGCCACGTAATCATAGGCGACGCCATAGGAAGGCGTGCCTTCAGCAGTGAACTTCTGGGCTTCGGCGAGATTGACGGGGTTGTCAATGCCGGAGATGACGACATCAAATCCGGTGGAGTAGAAATCCTTGGAAACATCAACGGGGTCGGTGGTGAAACCAGGGATGTGGAACCAGAAGCCGATCCAGGTCACCTTGAATTCAAGGGCGGCGGGGTCGTTGCCAGCCTGTTCCCAGCAGTGACGCGCACCGAGGTAGGCAGACGCGGCGAGGCGGCGGGTCTCGTCGTTGATCAATGGTCCAAGATAACCGATCTTGCCGGTCTCGGTGGAGAGGGCGGCAGCACAACCACCGATCATCTTGCCATATTCCATGCGGCCCATGATGTTGGTGAGGTTGGGGATTTCTTCGTAGACCTTGCCATCTTCCCAAACCTGATCGCCGGAAGCCATGATGACATACACATCGGGGTGGGCTTTGGCGAAGGTGGTGGAGGCATCCTTCATGTCATCCGAATTGAAGATGACCAGCTTGGCGCCCTGGGCAACCAACTCTTCAGCAAGCTGGTCGGGGGTGGTGCCGGGGCGGTCAGCGGGGTTGACCTTGTCGAGATAGATCATCTTCGCGCCGAATTTTTCTTCCACATACAAGCCGGCTTCGTAGTGAGCCTGGCTCCAGCCATTATCATTGTACGGACCGACGAGGAGCATACCAAAAACGAACGGTTCGGCAGGCTGTTCAGCGGCAGGCTGTTCGGCGGCAGGCTCTTCGGCGGCAGGTTGGCCGCCACCACAGGCAGACAGGACGAGCATTAATGCCAACGCAAACATTGCGAGGCGGGCTAAATTCTTACGCATATTTCTTCTCCTTATGAAAATTTGTAATTCGGCAAAACTTGCAGGGCCAATAGATCGTTCGACCTCCTTTCAAGTTATCCAAACAATTGGATATAACCAATTGTCCATATTAAGAAAAACACGGCATAAACTTCTAAGGTGAGCACTCATAATCACTACGCACCTGAAAAAGCGTGGAAACCTGCTCCGGAGTGCGGACAGTCTCCCGCTCGATACGATCCCACAGCCTGCACAACAAAGGCCCAATGAAACTTCGTGATATTTTATACGAAGTTGTTGATAATTCTACCGCTTTTTTCCAATCGCCAACATGAGCATAGCCTTCGATGAACACAAATCGCTCCAACGGGTCATTCGGGGTGTCATTCAGGGCAAACGCCTTTTGTCCAATTTTGACGACGCGCTCCCAATCCTTCATTTGACGCGCCAACTCAGCCTGCTCGAAATAATAACACCAATCCTGCGCAGGCTCGCCTCGATAAAGCGGACCTGGCAGCTGGTTCTGTTTCTCGAACAGGATCACACTCTGATTCGAGTACCGCGCCACATCCCGCAGGGCAGGCGGCAGGAGGCGGTTGTTTACCTCCACCTCCGGGTCGATCACACGGAAACAGCCCGGCGGCGAATAATTTACCACCAGAATATTGGATGTATTTCCGTAGAAGGTCGGGCCAATATAATACAACTGATGCGGCTGCCCTGGCTCCACACTGGGCAGGGTCTTGCCCACTCGAATGGACGCGAAATACAACATCAAATTCATCTCGCCGGGCGGGCTGTAAATCCAATTCAGCGGACCCGTCAGCGAGTTATCGGAATAATAGGTGACGGGAAAATCGTTCGCCAGCAGGATCGTCCCCTTTTCCAAATCGGGGACACGCTCCGTCATCTGGCGGAAAAGATTCTGCTGGGTCTTCCAGTCGCTACGGTATATTTCTTCAATGTAAAAATGGCGGCTGCCTGCAAAGCCGATTAATAGCGCAACCAATATCATCTGCGTGCGCCGATTTTTTATCAGCGAGATAAAACACGCCAGCAGGATACTCGCTCCCAACATAAATGGAAGCATGAAGCGGTCCATCGAAAAATTGAACTGCGGCACAACCCCGATGACCCACACCGAACCGCCAGCCAAGCCCCAGAGCAGTAGTCCAAGCCAGCCTGCCTGTTGTGCAAAATCACGTTCGTCTGAATCGGGGGATGTGAATTTGAAGAGATAAATCCCAGCGATGAAAATGCTGGAGAATAACAGGACCAGCATCAAAGACAGCGTGAGCGGGCCAAATCCAGTCAGTCCGATGGTCAGGAACGGCATCAACCAGGCTTCGAACACCGTCCGCCAAAAACTCAAGGCGGCGTTGTTGACGAGCAGCAGAACGCCCGCAAGAAAATCCTCACGAAGCATATCCAGCAGGACATATTGATAACTGGCATTCTGGTAGGTGAAAAAGAACATGCGCCAGAGCGTGATGCCCACAAAAATGAACAGATAGGGTAAAAAATAAAGAACTGCTTTTTGTAAGCGGGGTTTGAAGTTTCCATCCAGCATTTGCCAAAAAATGAGCAGCCGCGCAAATTCGAGGAAGTAAAAATACTCCATCGTCAACAAGTTAACTGCGGCGAGTACATACGAAGCCGCAAATAACACCAGTCGATGTTTTTCGTTTTTCAACGCCAGCAGGGACAAATACAGCGAAAGTAAAAACGCGGCCAGCACGATGTAAAAATGGCTGTACATCATGGAGATAAAATGCTGGCCCATGCCGGGGTAGACGAGAAAAAACAGGCTGGCCCACAACGCAGGTTTCGGGTGGGCGGGGTAAAGCGTCCGCAGGATCTTCCACAACAAGACCGCAGTGATCCAGCGAAGTATGATTGCCAGCAATTGCCACGCCCACGGATTGGGTCCGAGGAGCGGCAGCGTGACTTGATAGATCAGCCCCCAAAATGGACGGCTGGTGGTGAACGTCCTGGTCAGCATATCGGGGCCCAGGCGGAAGTAGATCCACGCCCAGGGAAATTCGTCCCAATAAAAGCCGCGCTGCCAGAAGAATAAGCCATAGGTCAGCGCGGCAACAAACAGTAAAAACCAGACCGTACTGCGCGGCGTAAAGGTATGAGTGTTCAAACGGTTGAGGATTTTTCTCATCGGAGCAATGACTACGGAACGATCCAGGTTCCCGTCTCACCTTTCAAGGCGCGCCCAATGCTTTCAGGGTTGGTGATCAGCGCCTGCTTCCCTCCATTTTCGAGATACCAGATCGCGGCCTGGATCTTCGGCGCCATCGAGCCTTTGGCAAAATGGATGCCTTCTTCAAGATAGACTTTGGCTTCGGCAAGGGTCATTGTATCAAGCCATTTTTGTTCGGGCTTGCCAAAGTTGATTGCAACTTTCTCGACAGCCGTTGCGATCAAAAGGAGGTCGGCATGGAGGGACTGAGCCAGCAGCGAGGATGCAAAATCCTTGTCGATGACTGCGGCGGTGCCGACCAGTTCGCCGTCGCCACGATCCACGACAGGGATGCCGCCGCCGCCCACGGTGATGACGATCTGTCCGGCGTCGATCAATGTTTTGACAGCCTCGAATTCGACGATTTCCTTCGGCATCGGAGACGCCACGACTCGCCGCCACCCGCGGCCTGCATCTTCGACGACAGACCAGTCCATATCCTTTTCACGGTGTCTGGCTTCCGCTTCGTCCATGAAGGAGCCGATGGGCTTGGTGGGCTTTTTAAAGGCTGGATCGGCCTTGTCCACGCGGACTTGCGTCACAACCGTGACGGCTTTTCTATCGATCTTGCGTTTGAAGAATTCGTTGCGAAGCGCCTGTTGCAATTCATAGCCGATCGCGCCCTGCGAATCCGCGCCGCAGACATCCAGCGGGACTTCGTGCATGCCCTCCGCTTTTGCGGCAATTTCCGAGCGGCGCAGAATGAATCCGACCTGCGGCCCATTGCCGTGACCGATGGCGAGGTTCCAGCCGGCTTCGATCATATCCACCAGGTGGACAGAAGTTTCGCGCAGGGCGACCTGCTGGTCTTCCACGGAAACTCGTTTTTCATCCTTGATAAGTGCATTGCCGCCAATGGCGACGACTGCGAGTTTGGTCATGTAGTCTCCTAGTCCTATCGTTTGGTAGTCATTTTGTCCTTGAGTCACATAGTTGAACAGCCATCACTGACCATCCAACCATGCGACCATCAAACTATTTGACTAATTAACTCACCTTACGCAGTTATGCCGTTCGCGCCACTCCACGCACGGGGATACCCTAAAGGGTACGATGTAAACCCCCGCGCTACTTGTACGAAGCCTGCTTCGCAGGCTGAGCCGTCTTTGGCGGCTTCGTACGAGTAGCCCTGACGTTTATATCATCCCCGTATGGGGGCGTCGGGGCGGCGCGGGCAGGAAGGCGATTTGTCTGTGAAAAAAAAATTTTTTCGCGTAAGGTGAGTAATTAACTCATCGTCAACGCCATGACCGCTTTCTGGGCGTGCAGGCGATTTTCAGCTTCATCAAACACAACAGATTGCGGGCCATCCAGGACGCTGCTGGTCACTTCGACATCGCGGTCAGCGGGAAGCGGATGCATGTAGATCGCGCCTTCGTTGGCAACTTTGAGCTTCGCGTCGTCCATGATCCAATTTTTGTACATGTCCTGGAGTTTCTTGCCTTCCGCCTTGTC
>JAUXWL010000193.1 GCA_030680155.1 Anaerolineales bacterium | reverse complement strand
TTGCAATTATTCGTTTATGTCGGCGTATTGGGGGCGGCAGGTTTATGGCTGGCGCTTGTAAAACAGAAAGGGTTTCTTCTTTTTGGGGTGCCGCTTGCAATTTCAACCATGCACATGGCATGGGGTTTTGGATTTTTGTGGAGCGGGTTTGTGAATTTTTTCAAAAAAAATGGCTGACATCTACCGACCTTCCCTGCGATTAAGACCAAGCGAGCAACGCACCATTTTGCTGGTGGGAGATTTACTGGCATCTGCAAGCGCAACGGCTGGCGCAATCTATTTTTGGTATCAATATTCCCTGTTTCGCCTGATCGAAAGCGGGATGCCGCCAGGCAGGGCCGAGCGCTTGATCCAGATCGAAGTTCCATTCTGGTTTTACCTGCTTCCGCTCGTCTGGCTTTTGTTGATGGTGGATTCCTATGAGATGCATGTTTCTGCAAACTGGCGCAAAACACTGCGCGGAATTGCGGTGGCCCCCATTGTAGGATTGCTGGCATATTCTCTTCTGTTCACATTCAACACCGACCCGAACTCCCTGCCGCGTATTGCGGTGGGAGCTTTTCTTATCCTCGCTTCTTTCCTGACCCTGGGCTGGCGCGCCATCTACATCAGACTCTACACCTCATCAGGGTTGATGCGCCGCGTACTTGTCGCTGGCGCGGGAAAGGCGGGGCACACCCTTGTGGAAGCATATCGGAAACTCAACCCGCCGCCGTTCCTTATCATCGGTTTTATTGACGATGACCCTGCCAAGCGGGGAAAATCCCTGGACGGGTTTGCAGTCCTGGGAGACAGCGAGCGCCTGCTCGATCTTGTGGAGGAGTACCGCGTTTCGGATGTGGTGGTGGCGATCACAGGCGAGATCAAAGGTGAAACCTTCCAGACCATTCTCGATGTCCAGGAGCGTGGTGTGGAAGTGATGCGCATGCCGATCATGTATGAAGAGTTAACCCAGCGGGTTCCCATCGAGCACCTTGAAACGGATTGGGTGATCCGTTCGTTTGTGGACCAGGTGCGCGTGAGCGGATTATATGAATTCCTCAAGCGTGTGATGGATGTGGTCGGCGGGATCCTTGGCACGTTGATTTTTCTTCTTGTTTTCCCTTTTGTTTCCATTTCCATTCTTTTGGAAACCGGTTTCCCGATCTTCTATTCCCAGCCGCGTTTGGGAAAGGGCGCCAAGTCGTTCACCATCCTGAAATTCCGCACCATGAAGCAGGATGCCGAGGCGGACGGACTGCCGAAAGTGGCGGAGGAAAACGATCCGCGCGTGACGAAGGTCGGCAACTTCCTGCGCAAGACCCGTCTGGATGAACTGCCGCAGTTTCTGACGGTGCTGCATGGCGAGATGAGTCTTGTAGGTCCGCGCGCCGAGCGACCCGAACTGGTGGCGGAATATCAAAAGCAAATTCCGTTTTATCGCGCGCGGTTGCTGGTGAAACCCGGTCTCACCGGCTGGGCGCAGATCAATTACGGCTATGTCGCCACAATAAAAGAAACCATTGTGAAATTGGAATACGACCTGTATTACATCAAACATCGCACGCTCGGCATGGACTTTAGCATTGTGCTGAGAACGATTGGAACGGTCTTGAGAAGGACAGGTAGATAAATGAACTATTTGGTTACCGGCGGCGCGGGCTTTATCGGCTCGCACATTTCGCGCACTTTACTTGAGCGCGGACACAATGTCCGCATCTTCGATAACTTCTCCTCCGGCAAGCGCGAGAATCTACAAGGCATGGATGTGGAAATCCTCGAAGGCGACCTGCGCAACGCAGATGCGGTTGCCAAAGCCGTCCAAGGCATGGACATCGTCTTTCACGAAGCGGCGTTTGTCTCCGTGCCCGAGTCGATGGAAAAGCCGCAGGAGTGTCTTGATGTCAACGTGACTGGGACTTCCATTTTGTTCGAAGCGGCCCGCAAGGCAAGTGTGAAGCGTGCGGTCTTTGCCACCAGCGCAGCTGTGTACGGCGACTCGGAAGCCTATCCGCTCACCGAAGATACGCCGCTTCGTCAGTTATCGCCCTACGCCGTCTCCAAGCGTGTGGATGAAATGTACGGCGAATTGTTCACCAATCAATTTGGCTTTGATGTCGTTGCCCTGCGCTACTTCAACGTCTACGGCCCGCGCCAGCGACCGGACTCGATGTACGCCGCCGCCGTGCCGATCTTCATCCGCTGCATGTTGGATAACAAGCCTATCACCATCTTCGGTGATGGCGGACAGAGCCGTGACCTCGTCAACGTGCGCGATGTGGTGCAAGCCAATCTCCTCGCCGCCGAACATCCCGCCGCGCCGGGGCAGATCTTCAACGTCTGCACCGGTGTCGAAACCCGCCTGCTCGACCTGCTCGACATCCTTTACGAACTCTTCCCGAACGCTCCTAAACACCTCCACGCCGAACCGCGCGCGGGCGACATTTATCGTTCCATCGGCACGCCCAAAAAGATCATGGATATGCTCGGCTTCAAACCGCAAGTTTCGTTGGCTGATGGTTTGTATGAAGCGGTGGAGGTTATGAGAAACGAGTAACAAGTAATAAGTAACGAGGCGTGGTCTTCCTTGTTTCTTATATCTCGTTACTGATTACTCGCCCTTCCCCCATGTCCTCCCGCCCCCACGTCCGCAACCGCTTCGTCTTAATCGGCGACCTCGCCCTCACCATCGTCTCGGTGCTGGGCAGTTTTGCGTTACGTTTGGATGTGAGCGAATTACCGTTCTACTTTCCCGCCGCGCTCGTCATGTGCGCGGTGGCATTGCTCGTCAAAATCCCCGTCTATTATTTCTTCGGG
>JAUXWL010000186.1 GCA_030680155.1 Anaerolineales bacterium | reverse complement strand
ACCACTTCCAACAGTTCGCGTTTGCTGTTCAGGCTCATCATGTGGCTCCTCCGACAGGCTGTTCTGCCTATCGGAAAGTAACATTTTTCCTGATGCAACGTTACTTCTCAAAGTAACATTTTCCGTGATGCAATTCGAGGTCAATTCGCCGGGGTCTCATCAGGTATAATATCCCCTTTGGAGGCTAACTTTTATATGGAAATTACCTGGTACGGACATTCCTGTTTTCGATTGACCGAACGCAATTTTGCAACCGTCGTCACCGACCCATTTGACCACAAAACCGTTGGGTATGATGCGCTCAAACTCAAGGCGGAGATCGTTACCGTCAGCCATGATGTGCCCGGTCACAGCAATACCGACGCGGTCAAAGGCGCCACCCACATCCTGACGGGTGCGGGCGAATTCGAGATCGGCGGCGTGTTCATCACAGCCGTGCAGACGGGCGGGACTGGCGGCAAAAAGAACAAGGACCAAGTCCGCAATACGTTGTATGTTTTTGATTATGATGGCATCACTGTTGCCCATCTCGGCGATATGCTGGAAGTCCCCTCTCAAAGCGAAGTGGAAGCCCTGGGAACGGTGAACGTGCTCCTCGTCCCGGTGGGAGGCGGAGGCAGTCTCAACGCCGCCAAAGCCGCGGAAGTGGTCAGCCTGATCGAACCGAACATCGTCATCCCGATGCATTACGCCACGGATGACACGAAGTTAAAGTTGGAAGCCCTTGGCAAATTCCTCAAAGAAATGGGGTTGGGCAAGATCGATTCCCAGCCCTCCTTGAAAATTACGCGTTCGGGTTTGCCGCATGAAACAAAAGTTGTAGTATTGGATTACCAAAAAGGATAGTATGTCCGTCAAAGTAATTATGACCTGGGACATCGCGGCGGAACGCGATCAGGAATATTTTGAGTTCATCATTGGCGAGTTTGTACCCGGAGTCCAGCGCCTGGGCTTGAAGCCCTCCGAGGCATGGGCAACCCTGTACGGCTCCTACCCGCAGATCCAGGTGGGTCTACTTGCCAACGATGCCAACCACGCGCGCCAGATCCTCGCTTCATCGGATTGGGGCGTACTGCAAGATCGGCTCTTCGGATATGTAAAAAACTACTCATACAAGATCGTGCCAGTACGCGCAGGTTTTCAATTTTAGAAGATTTCGGAAGGTTTTATATAATGCCCACGGTCATAAATTGCGCTTATCCCCTTCTGAAAAAGCGCAATTTGTAACCGCGCTGGGTATAAACGCACATGAATTCCAACACACACACAAAGACTTCCGAAGTCTTTTCAAAATTCTGGCCGTGGTTTTTCTTTGCCGCGGCTTTTCAGTCCCTGCTGGCGGCTGCCGCGTTGCTTACCGTGCCCTCCGAAGGGCTTTCCCTTGCGCGGCTTGCCTTGTTCGGAGCTTTTGCATTCATCTTCCTTGCGGGGATGTATTTGGGATTCACCGCCCGCCGCGATGTTTTTCGTTTTGACCGTTTCGCCCGCACGCCCATCATCCTCACCTCCGCGCTTCTCCCCCTGACCTCGAGCCTGCTCCTGTTTCTTTTGCGTTATCTCAACCCCGAGCGACTCCTGCCATACTACGAGCGGATGAGCCCGCTGCTATGGCTGCTTTTTGTCCTTGGCGCCGAGGCAGTGATCTTCCTCCTGCTCATCAAAAACGGATTTCATCCGCAGGAATTTTCCAAACGCAAGCCGGTTTATATTTCTGCGCTTGCCGCATTTTGCCTTCTGCTATCCGTGTTCCTGTTCGTATCCATCACCAGGATCGGCATCACCCCCGATACCGCCTACTGGGGCGAGCCTGGCGTCGCCATCATGGGCTGGCAGTTTGCACTATCCATACTCATCGGCTTTGCCGTTCTGCTGGCTGGTTCACCTTCCGCATTTCGTCTTCCGCCTTCTGTGGATCAGAACTCATCCCTCACAACGTATTTCCTCCCCATCGCTCTTTACCTCACCGCCGCCCTCCTCTGGCTTAGCGTCCCTGTGGAGGTGTTGACAAACAGTTTTTATGCGCCAAGTTCACCGCCGCTGAACACTCCGCTCCCATATTCCGATGCCGGATATTATGACTACGCCTCTCAAAGCCTGCTCATCGGCTCGGATTATTTCGGCGGCATCCCGCCGCGCCCGCTATATGTTACATTTTTGGCTTTCCTGCACTTTCTTTTTGGACAGAACTACCCGGCCATCATCGCCGCACAGACGCTGGCGCTGGCGCTTTTCCCTGTTGCGCTGTACTTCCTTGCGAAGAAACTTCACAGTCCCGCCGCAGGTGTCACTGTTGCCCTGTTTGCCATCTTTCGCGAACTGGTAGGCTTGTGGATTTCGTCAAATACCCGCGTGGCAAACTCCAAGATTTTCATCACCGATTTCCCCACCGCGTTGGGAATTGTGGCGATGTGCCTCGTCATCATCTGGTGGCTGGAACGGCGGGATTTCAAATCCACGCTGGCGGCGGGCGGAGCGTTCGGCCTGTTCCTGCTTTTCCGCACACAGTCCATGCTTACCTTGCCCGTCGTTTTCGTCCTGGCATGGTTCGCCTTTCAACGCAAAACAGTGGAGTGGATCAAGGCGGGTATCGTCTTTGGTGTGACCATGCTTCTCGCCGTCCTGCCGTGGCTGACGCACAATTATATGGTCACTGGCGCATTCTCCTTCGACGACCCAAAGCAGGTGGCGGTCATTTACAGCCAGTATTCTTTTACGGATAATTTGGACCTCAACCAGTTTGACCCCGAACGAGACAGCGTCCGCGAACGAATACTTTCATTCACGCTCGAAAACCCCGCCTATGTGGCAACCTTCTTTACCACTCACTTCCTAAATACTGAGATCGGCGGTCTGCTTGCCCTCCCGCTCATCAAGCCGTTCAACGGATTGCAGGCTCCCGTCAACTTGTATTGGATGGAATGGGACGGGTCGCTTGAATGGTACAACGTCCTGCTTCTGCTTGTCTATCTCGCCATCCTCGCGGTCGGGTTTGGCACTGCCTGGCGGCGTATGGGCTGGCTTGGCTTGGTTCCGCTGGCCTTCAACCTTGGGTACGCCATCTCGAACGGCATTGCCCGTTTCTCCAGTTGGCGCTACAACCTGCCCGTGGATTGGGTGATCTATTTTTATTTCGCCATCGGCGCAATCGAAATATTGGGTGGTTTGTCCCTTTTGTTTGGCGCGCAGAACGACAAGCTGTTTCCGCAAAATGCTCAACCAAAAGCAGGCATAATTTCATTCCGTGATTTTCGTTTTCGGCACATTCTGATCGCACTTGCCTTCATGTTGGTGGGTTCACTTCCCTGGCTCGCGAAGGGATTTGCACAGCCGCGTTACACTTCCACGCAAGATGAGTTGGTTACACAACTTGTGTCAAGCGGATATGATCATGAAGAAATTCAAAAATTCCTTACACAGCCGGATGCCGTTCTCATGGAAGGACGAATGCTCTATCCGCGTTTGTACCGCCGTAACGCCGGGCTTTCCTCCGCCAACCCCTGGCCCGCCTATGCCATACAGGATTTCCCGCGCATCGGTTTTATCCTGATCAATAACGACGTTTACAACCTGTATTTTCCCACGCGTGACCTGCTTGGCTTTTCCCAGGGCGCCGACTCCGTTGTCCTTGCCTGTGATGTGGGCGATGGCTTGTTCGAAGCTCGCGTCGTAGCGTTTGAAAACTCTTCCTATCAAAGCGCCCCGCTCGAAACTCCCTGCGCCAACCGCTGACCATGCCGCGCCTTTCCAGCTTGCTGCTCAAATGGTATTCCAGGCACAGCCGCACCATGCCCTGGCGCAACCATCCTGATCCGTACGCTGTCTGGGTTTCCGAGATCATGCTCCAGCAAACGCGAGTGGAGACGGTCATTCCTTATTTTGATAAATGGATGAAGCAATTCCCAGACGTGACTTCTCTGGCAAATGCCAAAGAGCAGGATGTACTTAATGCTTGGGAGGGACTTGGCTACTACACCCGCGCGCGCAATTTGCATAAAGCCGCCAAAATCATCGCCTCAACCTTTAACGGACAGTTGCCTCGTGACCTCGAAGCATTGCGCTCACTCCCGGGCATTGGTCGCTACACCGTTGGGGCAATTGCATCCATCGCCTTCAAAATGGACGAGCCGACCCTCGACGGCAATCTGCGCCGTGTCTTTTCGCGCTTGTATGATGTAACCGAATATGCTGATTCTCCCGCTGGCGAAAAAATACTATGGGAGCGCGCCGCACAGAATTTACCCAAAGGAAGAGCAGGCGATTACAACCAGGCGCTTATGGATTTGGGTGCGGCCATTTGCCTGCCGAAGAATCCGCGCTGTTTGCTTTGTCCGCTGGTGACGTTGTGCAAGTCCCACGAGAATGGCACGCAGGAACTACGCCCTGTGTTGAAGCCGAAGAAACAGGTTCCACAATACATTCATGCGGCGGCAGTAATCGTGGAGCGCGGACGCGTGCTGCTACGTCAGCGTTCGCCTGATGGGTTGTTGGGAGGCATGTGGGAGTTTCCGAATGCGCGGGTAGGGGAGCATCCTGCCGAGGCGTTGGAGAATGCCTTGAAAATGGCGAGCAGGATACAGGTCAAGAGAGACGCGGCGTTGGTTAGCGTCAATCATGCGTATAGTCACTTTAGGGTGACAGTCCATGCGTTTCGGTGTACGAGGGTTTCCATTCCAAAACAAAAAGGTTTAAAGTGGGTGAAACTCAGCGAACTGGATGATTACCCGATGGGGAAGGTGGATCGGCAGATCGCGCAGAAAATAAAATGACCGCCTTGCGAGGCGGTCATTTTATTTATGATTTGCTGAGTGTCACGAAGACCATCGGTCTTCGTTTGGTTTGCTGGTGCAGATAACTCTTGACGGCATTGACAATATCTTTTTCATCGTCAATACCGCTGCCGTGGACAACGTCCATGACGCGCTTCTGCACTTCGGGCAAAAGCTCTTCGGCATCTTCGGGGGAGAGGAAGCCGCGGGTGATGATCTCAGGCGCGTGTTGCAGGCGTCCTGTGAGTTTGTCGAGGCTGATATCAATTAACAGAATGCCATTGCGCGCCAGTTGACCGCGCTCACGCATCACGTCGTGGTCAATATCGCCAATAGACTCACCCGTGACGAAGACGTAATCGCCAGGGATGCGTTCGCCAAGCTGGATCTTTCCACCGACGAGTTCCACAACCTGTCCGTTTTCAACGACAACGGTGTTCTTTTCTTCCATGCCAACCTGCACCGCAAGTTCGGCGTGACGTTTCAACATGCGCAGTTCGCCATGAATGGACATGAAATGCTTTGGGCGCACCATGTTGATCAGAAGTTTTTGCTCTTCCTGCGCGGCATGACCCGAAACATGGATCGGCGCAACGCTGTCATCCACAACCTTTACGCCGCGGCGCAGGAGACGATTGATGGTCTTGCTGATGGTCTCTTCATTGCCGGGGATGGGGTGCGAGGAAAGTACGATGGTGTCGTTCGGCCTGAGGTCGAACTGACGGTTCGTGCCCGCCGACAAACGCCCAACAATGGAGGAGGGTTCGCCCTGCGAGCCTGTACACATGATGGCTACTTTATGGTCCTGCATTTGCAGAGCCTGGTCGATTGGGACGATGATTTCGTCGGGGATTTCGAGATAGCCCATCTTGCGCGCAATCTTGACATTATCCACCATGCTGGGACCCGCAAAGGTCATTTTTCGACCATGCTTGGCGGCAGCATCAGCCACCTGCTGCACACGCGAGATCAGGGATGCGAAAGTGGCAACGATCACGCGTCCCTTGGCTTCGCTGAAAACTTTATCGAACGCGGGACCAATCACCGACTCGGAGGGAGTCCAGCCTGGGCGCTCGGCGTTGGTGGAATCAGACAACAGCAAATCCACGCCGCGGGTGGAGAACTCGGCGAGCTTGGAGAAATCGGTGGGCCAGCCATCCACGGGAGTATGATCGAATTTGAAGTCGCTCATGTGTACGACCAACCCGGCAGGGGTGGTGATGCCAAACCCAACCGCATCAGGGATGGAATGACTGACATGGAAATACTCCATGGTGAACGGACCCACCTTCGTCTTTTCGCCTGCCTGAATGGTTTTGATCTGGGCTTTGTGCTGGGAATTATTCCGCATCAACTTGCCCTCGATCAAACCACGGGTGAGCGGTGTGGCGTAGATCGGCGCGGAAATATCCGCGATCACATGCTGGATCGCGCCAATGTGGTCTTCGTGCCCGTGCGTAATGAAAATTCCCAATACGCGGTTGGCCCTCTTTTTCAAATACTCGTAGTCGGGGATGATGTAATCCACGCCGAGCATGTCGTTCTTGGGGAACATAATGCCAGCGTCAACCACGATGATGTCGCCTCCGAACTCATAGGCCATCATATTCTTGCCCACTTCGCCAAGCCCCCCGAGTGGGATTATTCTTAATTTGTTTTTCTTACTCATATTGTTTTATATACCTCTTTTGGTTAAAAAAATTCTAAACCGCCTGTAGCGGGTAAGGTCATGGAATTATGCGATGGGCGCTTGCGCGCGCCAACCCGAATATAAAAAGACCTCCGCTGACTTGCTCGCGCGAGGTCCCTGTGTGGATTTCAAACACAAATGCCTTACCAAACAAACTGCCATGTGACAGTAAAAGTCAACTCAAACTGGGGCGATTATAGCAGGTTGATGGGGATTAGTCAAAGCGATTAAACGGCAAGTGTGCAAGCAAACCATGTCAGGCAATTTGCTCCCTGCGCCGTCCCCGGCGCAGGGTTTCCCTCGCAAAACGCCGCCGAGGACGGCGGCTTGAGCGACTGCCGCTGACAACCTTTGCGTACACACAACGGCAAGGGCGCGCTAAAAGTTTGTAGATGCGTTTGCTCCCTTCGCCGTACCCATTCTGGGCACTTTCCTCGGCGAAGGATTTACTCACCAAGCGCCGCCGGGGAAAGCGCAATTTGTGACCGCGCTGGGTATAACAAACTTTGAGCGCTCCCAACGGCAATGACCTTCTTGGTTTTTCTGCGCTGATGTCGCGACGTGCCGTTCCTTATTTCACAATGAAAATTGACAATCTGCCCCGCCTCCTGTAAACTGCTTACATGGATATAGACCTCGACCTCTACCGTCATGAAATTCGCGTTTCTTCCAATCCCCTCATCCGCCTTTCAGCATTTGATATTTCGCCCGAACGCCCCCAGCGCACCATCGTCTTCATTCACGGCTTTGGCGGCAAGGCGGAGCAGTGGCAGTACCAGATGCAAAAGTTTGCAATGGATAACCGCGTCATTGCACTGGACTTGCGCGGACACGGTCTCTCCGACAAGCCGACCATCGGCTACGACATGCCACGCCTCCAACTGGACCTGGAAACTGCCCTGACCCAGTTGAAAGTATCCACGCCGTTTGTTTTGGTGGGGCACTCCTTCGGCGGCGCAATAGTCACAGACTATGCCCTCAATCATCCCG
Organism: Anaerolineales bacterium; assembly: GCA_030680155.1. Taxonomy (GTDB): domain Bacteria; phylum Chloroflexota; class Anaerolineae; order Anaerolineales; family Villigracilaceae; genus Villigracilis. The sequence goes on along the minus strand of JAUXWL010000186.1, from coordinate 9,821 downwards.
ACCATGTGGAGAAATTGATACTGATTGCCACGGCAGGGGAGTTTAGACTAAACCCCTTATTCAAGTTGGGATTGTCCCTGCCCATGTCGGTTCTGCGGTTGATCGGACCCTTTACGCGTTCCTGGCTTCATGCGCCGCCCCACGCATTGAAACCGTTCTATCTCCAAAACCTCTCCCAATGGTCAGGCTGGGAAAAATTTGCCGGACTGCAAGCGCCGACCATGATCATCCGCGGACACCGCGATATTGTCTTCGACCGCCCGTTGTTCGAGAAGGTGGCAAAGTCCATTCCAGGCGCGGAAGATGTCGATGTCCGCGTATCAGGCCACATGGTCATGCTGGAGAGGCGCGCGGCAGTGGACCGGGCGATTGCGAGTTTTATCGAAGGCGAGTCCAAAAAATCGTGGCGCGATTCTTCCTTCGTCACCCCGAAATCATCCCGCGATGACCTGAAGCGCGAGCGTGCCTGGCTCAGCCAATATGACGATGGCGTGCCGTATACAGTGGATGTGCCGCGCATTCCCGCACAGTATTTACTGCGTTCATCCGTCAGGCGTTTTCCGAACCGCCCCGCTGTTTATTTTGAAGGCGCAAAACTCACCTATCGAAAATTGAATCATGAAGCCAACCGTTTTGCAAATGCCCTGCTGGCGCAGGGAGTTGGCAGGGGCGCGCGCGTGGCGCTGTTACTGCCGAACGTGCCGCAAATGGTGGTTGGGTATTATGGCGCGTTGAAGGCGGGGAGCGTGGTGGTGTTGATGCCGCCGATGATCGAGCCTGAGGAAGTGATCCGCCAGGTGAAGGAAGCGGAGGCGAGTGTGCTGGTGACGCTTTCCACGTGGTCTGGGTTGGCGAGACAGATCCAGGCAGAGACGAAGATCCCGCACGTTGTATTGACCGACCCGGCAGATTATTTGCCGCTCCCGAAATATTTGATCTCGCGCTGGCGCAACCGTGGTTTGAAATTAACAGGCGCGCTGCATTGGAACCGCTGGCTGGCCCAGCAAACCACAAAATCACCGACCGTGGAAGTAAACCCCGAAGACCTGGCCATTATCCTGTTTACCGGCGGCACAACGGGGCTATCCAAGGGCGTGATGCTCTCGCATCGCAATCTGGTTGCGAATGCGCTCCAGACACGTCACTGGCTGCCGAATGCCGAAGCGGGCAGGGAACGGTTTTTATGCGTTGTGCCGTTCTTCCACAGCTATGGCATGACCGCCGCCTTGAATGTGCCTGTTTCCATCGGCGCCGCGATGATCCTCAAAGCGCAGTATCAGGTTTTGGATGTGTTGAAATCCATCAAGAAATTCAAACCGACCATTTTCCCTGGCTCACCGAGTATGTATGTTGCCATCAATAATTTCCGCGGCGTACGCAAGTATGGCATTAGTTCCATCAAAGCCTGTATCAGCGGCTCCGCGCCCCTGCCGGTGGAAGTGCAGGAAGCCTTCGAGAAACTGACCAAAGGTAAACTTGTGGAAGGCTATGGGTTGACCGAAGCCTCTCCCATTACGCACGCCAACCCGCTTGGAAAAAATCGCCGCATCGGGACGATCGGAGTGCCGCTGCCCTCCACCCAAGCCGCAGTCGTGGACTTGAAAACCGCCAGCAAGGAAGTGCAGCCCGGGCAGATTGGTGAATTAGCCATTCGCGGCCCGCAGGTGATGATGGGCTACTGGAAGGATGAAGCCGCTACAAAGGAAGTGTTGACGCATGACGGCTGGCTGTTGACCGGCGATGTGGCGCAAATGGACGAAGACGGATTCTGCCGTATTATCGCCCGCAAAGCCGACATGTGGTATCCCGAAAAGGCTGGCAAGGAACCCGCCTTTCCACGCGATGTGGAAGAGGTCATTTACGAAATTCCACAAGTGAAGGAAGTGGCAGTGGTGGCCGTGGCGGGACATCCCTTCGCGTTCGTCATCGCGGGTAAGGAAAAACCGAGCGCAGAGTCTATCCTTGCGTATTGCACGCGCCGCCTGCCGCCGCATCTTGTGCCGCGCTTTGTGATCTTCATGGACGAATTTCCGCGCACGTTTATCGGCAAGGTGCTGCGGAGGGAACTGGCGAAGCGCTACGGAAAGCAAATTGCGAGCGAGTAACAGATTTCGCCACGGAAACCACACAGCTACCCTTACGAATCTGGAATTTCCCGATTTTGCAAAACCGTCGTATGATTGACGAATACCCCATACTAAGGGTCTGTAAATTAATAACTTCCCATGATGTCGTTCCCCAAAGGGGACGCTGTGCGAGCCGCCGCTCTTGGTTTTTGGTGGCGACGTGTGCCACGAAGTGGTAAGCAATCTCCATATTATGGCGGGGGATTGCTTACCTGGAAAAACACCAGGACAGGCGGGCGAAGTACAAGAACGCCCTCGCACGCGTGCCTGCGCACGTCTTCGCGCAGCGAACGGCGGTACAGGCAATGACATTGTTTTGGTAGTGGTGAGGGAAGTTATATTTTTACGAACCCTAAGGGGTCGAGTTTTTTTGGCGCACTTGCAGGAGCTTATGAACATGATCGACCACAAGAGCATCACGTACCAGACCACGATGCTTGAAAATAACCAAATCGTCAATTACGTCCAGCAGGGGCAGGGCGACCCTGTCATCCTCACCCATGGACTGGCCGCCTCGCTCCACGATTGGGACGACCTTCTCCCTGAACTTGCCAGCTCAGGCTATGCAGGCTATGCGCTCGACCTGCTCGGCCACGGCGAGAGCGAAAAACCCGCGCACCGCCGCCATTATTCGGTGGATGGTGTTTTCGACCATTTTTCAAAATGGATCGATTCACTGCAACTCCGCGAGCCGCTGATCCTCATCGGGCATTCGCTGGGCGGCGGGCTTTCGCTTCTGTACGCCTTGCGCCATCCTGAACGGGTGCGCGCACTGGTGCTGGTCAATCCGTTTTACGACATCAAGCAATTGCCGCTGTTGATGCAAACCCTCTTCCGCCATAAACTTATCAACACCGACCTGATCGACCGCACGCCGTACGCGCTCTTCCGCCTGCTGGTGGATGTCGGTAATTTTTCGGGAACCATCGGTCAGCGTGAAAACCATGTGATCCCCGAACATATTCGCTATCAGACGGCATTGGATTACAAACGCGCCTCCAGCGGAATTTACAACATCCCCAACTCGCTTCCGAACCTGACGACTGACCTGCTCCGCCTTCACCAGCCGACTCTCTTCCTGTGGGGCGGGCGCGACCAGACTCTCACGACATCGTCCTTTCCACAACTGGCGGAGGCGCTTCCCAACCTCAAAGGGACGCATACCTTCCCTGCCTGTGGGCATGTGCCGCATCAGTGCCACCCTGAGAAATTCAATCCGCTTGTGATGGAATTTTTGCGGGGATTATAAACATGTCATTGGTAAGATAAATCTTGCCGTACGTTCACCAATTCTCAAGTGGGGAAACTGCCTGAGAAAACAGAAGCAACATCAACGTTAAAGGCGAGGCGGGATTTCATCCACGATTCTTTAAGATTCACGTATAGCAATCAACTCTTGTCAATGTGTGGTGTAGGGGGTACAATGCCGAACACTTTGACCATATGTACGGGGATGCAGAGCTTTAACGCCCATATATGGCTATAACATTTGTTCTAAAATTGGAGCCATCGGATGCGTTGTCCGTATTGTAAACATCATGACTCGAAGGTGCTGGACACCTCTCACGATAGCCATGGCGGGATTCGCCGCCGCCGCGAATGCCTGAAATGCCGCCAGCGTTTCAGCAGTTACGAGCGCCCGATTCTGGCGGTGCCGCTGATCGTCAAGCAGGATGGCATGCGCGAGGAGTTTGACCGCGAGAAGATGGCGCGCGGCATTCGTATTTCGTGCGCCAAGCGCCCCGTTTCGGCGGCGGACATCGAACGCATGATCGGACAGGTGGAAGCGCAATTGCAGAAGCTCGGCAAGGCGGAGGTTTCCTCGCGCATTGTCGGCGACCTCGTGATGAAAATTTTGAAGGAGGTGGATCAGATCGCGTATATCCGTTATGCGATCGTGTACTTGGGCTTGGATGATCTCCAATCCATCCGCACTGAAATCGACCAGTTGCTCAAAGATTAATTCCAGGGCAGGGACATCCCCCAAGGGGGTGGTGTCTTTGCCTTTTTGTATCGGTATTTTACGGAGCGCGGACTTTATTCCGCTGGCTGGCAGGTTGAAACCTGCACTCCGTTGAAATGAAAAGTATAAGAGGAGAATCTGTTATGGCCACCAAATCTGCTGAAACCAGGATCGTCAAGAACGGCTTGCTGCCCACGCCGCCCATGAAGAAGGGCTTGCCCAAGGCGGCGCTGACGGATAACGCCCGTCAGGTGTTGATGAAGCGCTACGTGCGCCGTGGGGACGATGGCAAGCCTGCGGAGAACGTCGAGGAGATGTTCTGGCGTGTGGCTTACCATGTTGCCAGGGTCGAGGAGCAGTGGGGCGCGGATGTGCAGGAGCGCACCGTGGAGTATTACCAGTTATTATCCAGCAAGAAATTTTTTCCGAATTCGCCAACTTTTACAGGCGCTGGAACTCCGTTGGGACAACTCGCTGCGTGTTTCGTCCTGCCGATTACCGACGACATGGGACGCGACAGCGCGGGCATCTTCCAAACCTTGCGTGACGCCGCCCTGATCCAGCAGACAGGCGGCGGCAACGGCTTCTCCTTCTCGCGCCTGCGGCCGAAAAATTCTCTTGTTAAAACTTCGGCGGGACGGGCAACTGGTCCTGTTGGCTTCTTGCGAGTATACGATCATGCGTTTGGAGAGGTGGCTCAGGGCGGAAGCCGCAGGGGCGCCAATATGGGCGTATTGCGTGTGGATCATCCAGATGTCGAAGAATTCATCGAATGCAAGATAAACGAAAATCATATTACAAACTTCAATATTTCAGTCGGTATAACCGATGCATTTATGCGCGCGGTAAAAAACGACGAGGAATGGGAATTGCGGTTTCCAGACTTGGATGATGTCAAAGAAAAGGGTTTCAGCGGAACGTTGGAGCAGGCAGAAGCATCCGGAATAAAAATAAATACCTATAAAAAATTGCGCGCACGCGACCTGTTCAATAAAATTGTAAAGCAAGCTCACCACAATGGTGAACCTGGCGTTTTGTTTTTAGATGCGGCGAATCGATCTAATCCAGTTCCGCGCATGTATCAATTGGAATCAACAAACCCATGCGGAGAGCAATATTTAGGACCGTACGAGAATTGCTGTCTCGGTTCCGTTAATCTCAACGAGCACTGCGGACCCGATGGCACGGTGGATTGGGAATCTTTGCGCAAATCGGTTGTGACCTCCACGCGCTTCCTCGATGATGTCGTTGAAGCGAATGCGTATGTGCCCGCTGTGGCGCAGTTGAAAGAAGCCGCGCACAAAGCCCGCCGCATCGGTTTGGGCATTATGGGACTCGCCGACTTGATGTACCACGTGGGCGTGCGCTATGGTTCAGTGGAAGGCCAGGAGTTTGGCGCGCAGGTGATGGAGTTCGTCCGTTATCACGCGATGATGACCAGTATCGAACTGGCCGAAGAGCGCGGACCGTTCCCCGCCATTCAAGGCTCGATCTACGACATGGACGACTTGAAATGGGAAGCGCCAAAATCACTGGTCAACTACCAGAATAACTGGAACAGGCCTGAGGTCCAGTGGGAGACGGTGGTGGGCGGCATCAAGAAGCATGGCATCCGTAACGCCGCGCAGACCACCGTCGCGCCGACCGGCACCATCGCCACCGTCGCAGGTTGTGAAGGCTATGGCTGTGAACCCGTCTTCGCGCTGGCATACATCCGCCACGTCAACGATAACGGCAAGGATCTGAAACTGACCTACGCCAGCCCGCGCTTCGATGAGGCCTTGAAGAAACTTGGACTGGGTGAAGAGAAGCGACAGGAGATCGTGGAAAAGGTGATGAGCGCAGGCACCTGCCAACACATCCCCGAACTGCCGCAGCATACCCGCGATACCTTCGTGGTTTCGGGCGACGTGACCGCCGAAGAGCATGTGCGTATGCAGGGCGCGCTGCAAGCCTTTGTGGATAACTCGCTTTCAAAGACCGTCAACTTCCCCGAAGGCGCCACTGAAGGTGATGTGGCCATTGCGTATCAACTGGCGTGGGAACTCGGCTGTAAGGGCATCACCGTCTATGTGACCGGCTCGCGCGACATAGTGGTACTGGAGACGAAAGCTACTGCGGACAAAAAAGCGCCTCAGCCTCAGCCGACAACTGCTCCTGCCGCCCAAGCCGTTTCCAACATGTGGCATGGGACCAAGAAGCCGCGTCCCAAGGCTCTCACCGGACGCACGCACAGCATAGACACGCCCGTCGGCAAGGCGTTCATCACCATCAACGAAAACGGCGGAGACCAGCCCTTCGAGGCGTTCATCAATACCGCCAAGGCAGGCTCTGAAATTGCCGCCGTCTCCGAGGCCATCGGACGCTTGATCTCCTACATCCTGCGCATGGCATCGCCCATCGCCCCCCTGGACAGGCTGCGCGAGGTCATTGTGCAGCTCAGCGGCATCGGCGGCGGACGCTCGCTCGGCTTCGGCGTCAACCGCGTGCGCTCCCTGCCCGATGGCATTGGTCAGGTGCTCGAAGGCTACCTGAACAGCAAGGGCGGCGTTGAGGTGGAGGAAGTCAAATCCAATGGCGGGTCGGCTCTTCCGGGGTCGAACGGCGGCGGGCATGTGGCAGAGACGCCCAAAATGAAGATCGGCGACATCTGCCCCGAATGCGGCGAAGCCGCCGTCATCAACGAAGAAGGCTGCCGCAAGTGCTATGCTTGTGGGTATTCGGAATGTTAGTGGGTTAGTAAGTTGAAAGTTGAAGGTTGATTTCATCATAAAGGAGTCAACCTTCAACTTTGTCGTACTGAGGTTAGAATAATTTATGGAAATCCTAAAGCAAATTCAGGCAGATTTAATTAAAGAAGACGCTCCTATCTTCAACTTTAAGAAATGCCATGGTATTAGCATCTCAATTAAATAGTAAGGAACTTGAAGAATGGGTAAGCCAAGAATTAAATGGTTTTAGCTACAACTACGTCAATGCCGAGCCCCCGATCCGCGAACAGGAAGTAATCGACTACGCCATCGCTTAGGGCTGTTACACAGCAAAACCCCCGCCCTATACCGGCCCATCCGATATGGTCAAGGTCGCGAGATATTACGGCGATGATGTTTCAACAGGCGCAGTCCTCACCCCCGATCAGGGGCTGGCGCTTTTGATCGAAAAATTACAAAACGGTTTGAATCAGCGTTTTCAGCGTTCACACTTGCACCAGATGCAAGTGCAGGTGTCAGCGTCCAAAAAACAAAGTGTCAGGTGGGTAGGTCAAGTTTATGGATATGTATTCCTTAGAGACTGTTTCTTAACTCGTAGGCAAAGACCCTAAAGGTTTCCCACGGTTACGAAAACGCTGTTTTGTGGGCGCTTTTTTGCAAATGATGGTTCTGTTTTGCGGCGAAAACCTTTAGGGTCTGACTTAAGAAACGCTCTCTTACAACTTTCCGAACGCGATCCCTTTGTAACTCCACCCGCAGGCGGAAACGGCCTCCTGGATGGGTTTCTTGATCTCGCCCGTGCTAAAGCGATAGTTGTACACCACGCCAGGTTTCAACTCCTCGGTGAAGGCATACGCCGCGCCGAATTCCACTGAAGTCATTTGTCCCTGGAACTTTGAAGCCGAAATCGAAAGAGATGGCACGCCCGCGCGCCACTCCACAGTGAATTCCTCATCCTTGGCGCGTACCACATTTTTGGCGGGGTCAAACTTCATGTAGATACGAAAGACCTTGGTGAGGTTCGCTTTCGCAAAAAGTTCATACCACTTTGCATCCACGATTTTCCACTCGGCAATCAGGTCCACGTTTTCAGAAGCGCCGTCGATGATCTGGTAGGGAGCCGTCTCACGGTTCAAGCTCAACAACTGCTGGCGGACTTCGTCCGCTGTAAGCACAGGCATATTTTTGTCAGATTTCTTGCCAAAGCCGAAAAGTCCCATTTGAATTTCCTTTTCTATTGGTGCTTGAATTTGAGGTTGTTATTATACGCCCGTAGATGGAGTACGGTAGAATCGATTCATAAGGAATCCCCACATGGCAAAACTCATCCCCGCCGCAGAACGCGTCATCCGCGCCCGCAAATTGATCCAACAAGCCCGAGCTTTACCCGTCCCTGAAACGGGGCTTGGCAAAAATGACTTCTCCTACATTGCCAACGTCAAAGACCTGCTCAGGCAGGCAAAGGACATGGTCAAATTCATCCCGCAAACGGCTGGCGTCTCTGCCGAAATGAAAGCAGAAGTGAAAAGAATCTACGCAGAGATCGAGCAGGCGGGTACCGAAATTCTTTCGTAGACGAAGTACAATAGAAGCGAAGGTCAATCTCACCTGAAAGGAGCTTGCCATGAACGAATCGAAACTAGACTCCCTGTTGGAGCAAGTCCATGCCGAACTTCAGCTTTTGGATAACGTAGACGAAGAAGGGCGCAAACTGCTTCAGGATTTGGAGCAGGATATCAAGAACCTCCTGCAAAAATCGGAAGATGTTGAAGCTGAATCCATCCTGGATCGGATGCAGCGCGCCGTGGAGCAATTCGAGGTGAAATACCCCACCCTCACAAAACTGCTCTCTGAAGCCTCTGCCATCCTCAGCAACGCAGGCATTTAGAAATACGGAGTGCAGACTTTAGTCTGCGTGTATGGCGGACTGAAGTCCGCACTCCGCAAGACCACGGCCCACCGTCCACCTTCATGAAAATCTTTCTCGACACCATTGGCTGCCGCCTCAACCAGGCGGAAATTGAACACATGGCGCGCCAGTTCCGCGCCGCGGGGCATGAGATCGTCGCCACCGCCGACCACGCCGAAATGGCAGTGGTCAACACCTGTGCCGTCACCACGCAGGCGGCATCCGATTCACGCGGCAGGATCCGCACGATTGCCCGCGCAGGCGTTGGCGAGATCGTCGCCACAGGCTGCTGGACAAGCCTGCAACCCAACGAAGCCGCCGCACTCCCCAATGTCAAGCACGTCGTCACCAACGACAAAAAAGACCTGCTCGTTCCTCAAGCATTAAACCTTCCACCTGAAACCTTCGACCTTGAACCTATCGACCGCACGCCCATCCCCGGTCTGCATCGCCGCACCCGCGCCTTCATCAAAGTGCAGGATGGCTGTGACAACAAATGCACCTTTTGCATCACCACTGTCGCGCGCGGCGAGGGGCGCAGTCGTCCGCTGGCAGATGTGATCGCAGATATCAACGCCGCGCTCGCGGGCGATTCCAAAGAGATCGTGCTTACGGGCGTACATCTCGGCTCGTGGGGGCAGGAGATGAATGTCCATCTCCGCGACCTCGTCCAAGCCATTTTGCGCGAAACGGATGTTCAACGCCTGCGCCTTTCCTCCCTCGAACCCTGGGATTTGGACGCTGACTTCTTCTCGCTCTGGGAAGACAAACGCCTCATGCCTCACCTGCACCTGCCTCTGCAATCTGGCAGCGAATCCACGCTGAAACGGATGGCGCGCAAGACCACGCCAGAGTCCTTCCGCGAGTTGGTCTATGCCGCCCGCGCCGTCATGCCCGATGCCGCCATCACGACGGACGTCATTGCGGGCTTCCCCGGTGAGACGGAAGAAGAATTCGCAGAGACGCTGGAATTCGTCAAAGAGATGAAATTCACAGGCGGGCATGTCTTTTCGTATTCGTCACGTCCCGGCACAGGGGCGGCAAAGATGAAGGGGCAGGTCAAGCCTGAGTTAAGAAAGATGCGCAACCGCATTTTGCAGGAAGCCATCGAA
>JAUXWL010000179.1 GCA_030680155.1 Anaerolineales bacterium | reverse complement strand
CTCGGCGAAGGCGTGGATGAAGTCACCGTCACAAAATGGCTCAAGCAGGAAGGCGACACCATCAATGAGTTGGAGCCGCTGCTCGAGGTGAACACCGACAAAGTGGACACCGAAATCCCTGCCCCGGCGACGGGAACGGTTTTAAAGATCGTGGCACAGGAAGGGATCGCCGCGAAGGTAGGCGAATTGCTGGCGATCATCGGCAAGCCCGGGGAAGCAGTGGACAGTGGACAGTTATCAGTGAGCAGTAGCGTACCTGCGCAAAAATCTGCCACAACTCCCACGTTTCAATCGCAGCCCACCAATTACCAAGCGCCAATTACCAATCACGATCTCGGATTCATCTCCCCTGTCGTAGCCAGAATCGCTGCCGAGCATGGCGTGGATTTGTCACAGGTTGTCGGCACAGGGTTGAATGGACGCATTACGAAGAATGATGTGCTTGCATTCGTCGAACGTCAAACGTCACAGGTCAAAAGTTCAAAACCTGCCACCTTCCAACCTTCAAACCTGCAACCTGGAACCCTCATCAAGCATACAACCATACGCAAATCCATTGCCGCGCACATGGTCGAGTCCAAGCATACCTCCCCGCATGTGTTGACGGTAATGGAAGCGGATATGTCGCGCGTGGCAAAACATCGCGCCGCGAATAAAGCCGCCTTCGAGCGGGACGGAGTCAACCTGACCTTCACGGCGTATTTCATGATGGCAATTGTGGCGGGACTGAAAGCCTACCCACAGACTAATTCCTCATGGACGGATGAAGGGCTGTTGGTTCATAAAAATATAAATCTGGGCATGGCAGTTTCGCTTGGCGAAGATGGCTTGATCGTGCCTGTCATCAAGGGCGCGGATAATCTGTCTCTGCTGGCGATGGCACGCACCATTAACGATCTCGCAAACCGTGCCCGAACGAAGAAACTCCAGCCCGATGAAGTCAAAGGCGGCACGTTCACACTCACAAACCATGGCGTGAGCGGATCGCTGTTCGCCTTCCCCGTCATCAACCAACCACAGGCGGGTATTCTCGGTGTGGGCGCAATGCAAAAACGCGTCGTAGTAATCCCCGCTAAAGACGGGACAAGCGACGATGCAATCGCCATCCGCCCGATGGTATACATGTCCTTCGTCTTCGATCACCGTATTCTCGATGGCGCATCCGCAGATTGGTTCCTGGTAAAAATCAAAGAGACACTGGAAAACTGGAGCTAGGCTTCCATGGAGCAAGAACAAGATCATCCGAACATTAACCGCAATATTCACCCTCCGATACTGGCTTTGATATGTATCGTAATAGCGCACTGGTTTGGGTGGTTCGTCCGTGTGCCGTTTGGCGCGCCAGATTTTCTGCAAAATGCGGGGTTCGGCTTGATCGTCATCGGTTTTTTTCTTGCCGTGGCAGCGTTCATGGAATTCAGGAAGGCTCACACTACGCTTGACCCGCATGGCTCGGTCAAAACGCTGGTGACCGATGGCGTATATCGCATTTCACGCAACCCGATCTATCTTGGTTATTTACTGATGGTGATCGGCTTTCCATTGAATGCGGGACTGTATTCAGGAGTTTTGGTCGCACCGTTGTTTGTGTCCACAATCAATCGGCTGGTGATAGAGAAGGAAGAAGCCTATCTGGAGAAAAAGTTCAGAGAGGCGTACACAGGCTACAGGTCCAGGGTGAGGCGGTGGTTGTAAGTCCCAACGGTGATGAAAGTCGCCTTTTTTTATAGTTTTGCGCTACACCCAATGCGTAAATGCGTAACGTAATGCAGAGTAAAAAAGGTTAAGGGTATAATCGCCCTTAACCTTTTTTACATATAGGAGAATATTTCTCATGGCAGAAAATTTTGATGTCGTTGTGATCGGCGCGGGACCTGCGGGCTATGTCGCCGCGATCCGTGCCGCACAATTGAAACAGAAAGTCGCGATTGTGGACAAGCAGTGGATGGGCGGCGTGTGTTTGAACGTGGGTTGTATCCCTTCGAAGTCGTTGCTCAAGAACGCGGAAGTGGCTCACACCCTGCGCGAACGCGGCAAGGACTTTGGCTTTTCGTTCGAAAATCTGAAACTCGATTACGGCGTGGCGGTCAAACGCTCGCGCCAGAATTCAGACCGCCTCACCAAAGGCGTCGGCTTTTTGATGAAAAAGAACGGCATCGCCGTATTTATGGGTGAAGCAAAATTCAAGGCGAAAGACACCGTCAACGTGACGGATAAAGATGGAAAAGCCACTGAACTCAAGGCGGAAAATATCATCGTCGCCACGGGCGCCAGCGCGATGGTGCCGCCCGCATGGAAAGTGGACGGCGAGAAAGTCGTCACCTATTGGGAAGCCATCCTTCAGGATAAATTACCCAAGTCAGTAATAGTGATCGGCTCTGGCGCAATCGGCGTGGAATTTTCCACCATTTGGAGCGCCTACGGCGTGGAAGTGACCATTGTCGAAATGCTGCCGCGTATTGTTCCGCTTGAAGATGAAGAAGTCTCGAAGGAACTCGAAAAGGAATTCAAGAAACGCAAGATCAACATTATGACGGGACATAAAGTTGAATCTGTCGAAGCTACGAAGACGGGCGTGAAGGTCAAAGTGTCAGCGGAAGGAAAAGAAACAGTACTGGAAGCAGACCAGGCTTTAGTCGCGATCGGTTTCCGTCCCAATTCAAAAGGACTCGGACTCGAAGAAGTCGGCGTGACGATCAGCGAACGTGGATTTGTCGAAGTGGACGAAAAGATGCAGACCAACGTGCCCGGCATTTGGGCAGTCGGCGATGTGACCGGCAAACTCATGCTCGCGCATGTTGGTTCGGCGATGGGCATTGTTGCCGCCGAACACATCGGCGGACATGAAACCGTGACGCTTGATTATGAAATGATGCCGCGCGCCACGTACTCGTACCCGCAGGTCGCTTCGTTCGGTCTGACCGAAGCGCAGGCAAAGGAACGCGGATATGAGATCAAGATTGGGCGTTTCCCCTTCCAGCCGAACGGCAAGGCGCTGGGAATGGGAGATTACATGGGCTTCGTCAAGATTGTGATGGATGCGAAGTATGGTGAGATTTTAGGCGCGCACATGATCGGACCCGAAGTGACCGAACTGCTGCCCGAACTGACCCTCGCGCGCATGATGGAACTGACCCCGCACGAGATTGCCCGCAATGTCCATGCCCATCCGACGCTTTCCGAGGCGGTCATGGAAGCGGCACACGGCGCAGATGGAAGCCCCATTCACATCTAAATAACCCGGCAACTTATCCGCTACTCTGCGCGGATCTTCGCGCAGAGTAGCGGATTTTTTTATGGGGAATGTTCACCGGGTAATATAATGCCCACGGTCATATCATGCCCGTAGGGTACAAATTGCGCTTATCCCTTTCTGAAAAAGCGCAATTTGTGACCGC
>JAUXWL010000178.1 GCA_030680155.1 Anaerolineales bacterium | reverse complement strand
GCTCACTGCATCGCCGCCGAGGAATCTGCGATACCCTGCGGCATTGTCGTAAAGCAGAGTTGCTGAGTCGAAATACGGCAGCCACTCGCGGATGATGTCATGCGAGCGGGGCAGGTCTTCTTCCACGTTGTCATAAATGAGGTGACGATAGGTCTGTGTCAGATAGCCGCGCACCTGCTCGTTTTGCCAGAGGATGTTCGCGAAGATTTCCAATTGCAGCGAGAAATCCAGCAGATTGTGGGTCAGGCAATATTCGCGGAAGAGGCTGGCGCACTCTTGTGCGTCCGCGTAGACTCGGCGTTGGGCGGGGTCACCAAACCAGGCGGAGTCCAGAAGCGAGCCGATCTGTGTGTGTGGAAACCCGACAGCAGCGGCTTTGTTCAAGTTGTCAATGATCTGTGAATACAGGCGGTTGCGGTTGATGGTTACCGATTCAAAATATCCGCGCTCATCCAGCAGAGGACGGACCAGGTGCGCCATGTAATACTGCGCCGTTTCGAGCGTGAGAAAAACAGGCGGACGGTCTGGGTTTGCAAACCCTGCCTGCTCCGCCGCATACGACCAGAACAGGTCGGTCATGCGGCGCGCCAAACCGCCGATCGTTGCTGAGGTCACTTCTCCGCCAGCCATGCGACTGGGGCTTTCAAGTAATTCGAGGTAGGGTTCCTGTAATGTCCGCTGGGGGGTCAGCAATAGAATCGAATCAGCAGGCGCACCTTGCGCAAGTAAAAACCGAACGCGCTCCACACCTGCTGTCGTTTTCCCCGTCCCAGCCAGGCCGGAGACGAAAAGCCGAGCATCAAGGGGCGACTCGATGATCTGCTGTTGAAGCGGGCTTAAGTTGGACATAAAACGAATGTAAAGGATTGGGAGAGTTTTGTCAATAAAAAGATGCTGGTGCGCACGCAAACCATGTCAGGTGACTTGCTCTCTGCGCCGTCCCCGGCGCAGGATTTCCCTCGCAAAACGCCGCCGAGGACGGCGGCTTGAGCGACTGCCGCTGACAACCTTTGCATGCACACAGATGCTGAATCTCGTTGACAGGTCTGCTGGTTCGCATGTATAATACCGTCCGCTCCTGCCCCGGAGAAAATTACACCGGGGTAGTTGCTTGTAAATTCCCCCAGCTTCCCCGACCGTGGGCGCAGGGTGTAAGATCCCCGCAAACGGAGTTGGCGAAGTGAATGACTGGAGAAAAGAAAATGAGATTTGCTATTGTTGAAAGCGGCGGCAAGCAATACCGTGCCGTCGAAGGCTCCACAATTGATGTGGACCGCCTTGCCTATGAAGTAGGCAAAACCTTTGATTTTGACCGCGTTCTACTCATGATGGATGAAGATGCCGTCATGGTCGGAACCCCTGCTGTGGACGGCGCTACAGTTACCGCCACAGTGGTGGATCATGTAAAAGGTCCCAAGGTTATTTCCTTCAAATATCGCCCGAAGAAACGCATCCGTGTGAAGGGTGGCCATCGCCATCAGTACACTCGTTTGATGATCGATTTCATCGGCAAGCCCGGCGAAGAACGCAAGGTTGAAAAAGCCGCAGCGAAGAAGGAAGCCAAAGCCGAGAAACCGGCTGAGGCGCCGAAGGAAGCGGAAGTTTCAACTCCGAAGGTTAAGAAGCCCGCGGCGAAGAAGTCCACAAAGAAACAGGCTGAATAGAGGTAGAAATGGCACATAAAGTAGGCGGCGGTTCAAGCCGCAACGGTCGAGATAGTAATGCCCAGCGTTTGGGTGTAAAACGCTACGCCGGTCAGTTCGTGCTGTCTGGAAACATCCTTGTGCGCCAGCGCGGCACAAGGATCAAGCCGGGCAAGAATGTTTTGGTTGGCAAGGACGATACCCTCTTCGCGATTGCGGATGGGGTTGTGATGTTCGATGTGTATCATGGACGCAAGCGCGTCAATGTGATCCCTGCTGAGGTGGAATAATGAAGGCTGAAATCCATCCTACCGTGTTTGAGACGAAGGTCACCTGCGCTTCCTGCGGCAATAGCTGGACGACCACTTCCACCAAGAAGGAAATGCGCATCGACGTTTGCTCGAACTGCCATCCCTTCTATACCGGTGAATCTGCAAAGCTCCTCGATGTTGAAGGACAGGTGGACCGCTTCTACAAGAAGCTTTCCGCGCGCCAGACCTATGTGGAACATCAGAAAGCCAAGGAAGAATCCCTGAGTTCCTCCGACCGCTCCATCGACGATCTGGCGCTTGCGCCCCGCGCCGCCAGCGCGCTCAAGTCTGCCGGTGTGTTGACGATTGGCCAGGTGCTGGAGATGCTTGCGGCTGGCGATGCGACCCTGCTCGAGATCTCCGGGTATGGTCAATCTGCGTTGACTTCGACGAAGAAGAAGCTGCGCGCGCTTGGGTTTGAAGTGCCCGAGGCTCCCAAGGTTGAAAAAGCCGCCGCAGCAGCGGAAACATCTGAAACAAGCGAAGCGTCCGAAACGGCTGAGTAAAACTTCCCTGCGGGGATACTTTGTCAACCTGAAATTTCTCAGGTAAACTAGACAGGCAGATGCACATGCGTCTGCCTGTTTTCATAATTTCATCATCGAATGTAGGAGAATTCAATGAAGCATACGCAGGGTTCGATTGAAGTTGTCTGCGGTTCCATGTTCAGCGGCAAGACGGATGAACTGATCCGCAGGTTGGTGCGGGCGACGATTGCCAGACAAAAAGTGCAGGTCTTCAAGCCGGCCATTGACATTCGCTACGCTGCGGAAAAGGTCGCTTCGCACACCGGTTCCACTTTCAATGCCAGCCCTGTTGAAAGAGCGGCGGATATCCACTCGAAACTGGATGAGGATACAACCGTTGTAGGCATTGACGAAGCGCAGTTCTTCGACCCTGAGATCGTTTCCATTGCCAAGTCGCTGGCGGAGCGCGGTGTGCGTGTGATCGTGGCTGGACTCGATACCGACTTCCGCGGCGAGCCGTTTGGCGCCATGCCTTCCCTGATGGCAGAGGCGGAGGATGTGTTGAAACTCCATGCGATCTGCATGGTCTGCGGCGGGAACGCTTCCCGCACGCAAAGGCTGGTCAACGGCAAGCCTGCCCGTTATGATGAACCGATTGTGATCGTCGGCGCTTCTGAGATGTACGAAGCCCGCTGTCGTTTGCATCACGAAGTCCCACTTTAGTGGGGAAGTCCCACTTTAGTAGATTGTTTGATAGCCAGGTAGTTGAAGAGTTAGGAAACCTAAAATGCAGAATTACGAAGATGTGCTCGCTGAAATCCTGATCGATGCCGAGACGCTCCAGGCGCGCGTGCGGGAACTTGGCGAACAGATCAGCAAAGACTACCGCGATGGAAATTTACTGCTTATCTGTATCCTGCGCGGCGGGGTTCCGTTCATGGTGGATTTGAGCAGACACATCACCAGTCCGCACATGATGGATTTTATGGCAGTGACTTCCTACGGCGCAGGCAGGCGCGAATCAAGCGGCTCTGCCCGCGTCACGCTGGACTTGCAAACCGACATCCGCAATAAAAATGTCCTGCTGGTTGAAGATATTGTAGACAGCGGTCACACCATCGCCTCTGTGCTGCAACTGCTGGAAACTCGCCAGCCTTTGTCCCTCAAAGTCTGCGCCCTGCTCGATAAACCCGAACGGCGCGAAGCGCATGTCCCCATTAATTACCTTGGCTTTTCCATACCCAACAAATTCGTTTTCGGCTACGGACTCGACCTCGACGAATACTATCGCAATCTTCCGTTTGTTGGCGTTGTGGATCTGAACAAGTACAAACCATCCGAGTGACATGCAATGAGGCAGGGGATGACAAACGGAAATAATAAAGAGCAAACATCACCGTATGCAGGCCGCTGGGTTGCTCTTGTGCGCGGGCGCGTCGTGGCACAAGGCGGCACACCCGAGCAGGCGCTCCGCGCATCACAATTCAGCCGAAATAAAGAAAAACCAGAGATCAAATTTATGCCCGTCTCTTTTGCACTTCCCCCTTTATTGGATAGGATCAAAGACATCCTGCCCCCCGAACAGGAAATCTACCTCGTTGGCGGCGCTGTGCGGGATATTTTAACATCCCGCTTCCCGCCCGACCTCGATTTTGCCCTGCCATCGAACGGCATTTCCCTCGCCCGAAAAATTGCCAGGGCGCTCAACGCCGATTTTGTGGCATTGGATGATGAACGGGATACGGGACGTGTTGTCGTCGCCAACGAAGACGGATCGCGCACCTTTCTTGACCTTGCCGCCTATCGCGGCGCAACTCTCGAAGAAGACTTGCGCGCTCGCGACTTCACCATCAACGCGATTGCCTACAACTTGCACGACGGCACGCTGATCGATCCCACAGACGGCGCAAAAGACATCCGCGCAAAGATCATCCGCGCCTGCTCACCGACTTCGTTCACGGATGACCCTGTCCGTATTTTGCGGGCGGTGCGTCAGGCGGCAGCGTTCGAATTTTCCATCGACAGGGAAACGCGCGAGTGGATGAAACAAGCCGCGAGCGGAGTCGGAAGCGTATCCGTCGAACGCCTGCGTGACGAGATTTTCAAAATCCTGAACGGACGAAAGTCAAGCGCATCCATCCGCGCCTTGGAGATGTTGGGTGTCTTCCCGCACCTCATGCCTGAACTGCTTAGGATGAAAGGCGTGGAGCAGTCCGCGCCGCATGTATATGATGTGTGGATGCATACCCTCGCTGCGCTGGATGCTCTTGACCAGATCATCTCCGGCTTGCGAGTCGGTTATGATGCTGAGAAAACGAATGACATGTTCACGGGTTTGCTCGGCTTGCGGCTGGGACGCTTCCGTGAACAGATCGCAAAGCATTTTGCCGAACCGCTCAATGTGGACCGTCCCCATCGTGCGTTGTTATTCTTTGCCGCCTTATATCATGATGTTTGCAAGCCCGATACAAAGACGGTCGATGATGCGGGACGCATCCGATTTTTCGATCACGATATCAAAGGCGCAGAGGCGGCGGCAGCGCGCGCGCGTTCCTTCAACCTCAGCAATGATGAAGTGGAGCGGCTGCATACGATCATCCGGCATCACATGCGGATCCATAATTTCACCAGCCGCGTTGAAGCCGAAGGGCAAACGCCTTCACGCAAAGCCATTTACCGTTTTTTTCGTGATAGCGGCGCGGCAGGTATTGACCTCGTCCTGCTTGCGCTTGCAGATATTCGCGGCACACGCGCCAACGAACTTACCATCGAAACCTGGACTGTCTATTTGGATGTTGCGCGCATCCTGCTGGAAAACTACTGGGAGAGACCTGAAGAAGTTGTCTCCCCGCCGCGCCTGTTGGATGGCAGGGAGTTGATGAGAGAACTCGATCTTCAGCCAGGGCGGCTGGTCGGTCAATTGCTCGAAGCCATCCGCGAGAATCAGGCGGCGGGCAAAATCGAAACCCGCGAGCAGGCTCTGGCATTTGCTCGTGAAGAAGTAGCGAAGGTTGCAGGTGAATGATGAATTACGTCTTCTTCGACTTGGAAACCCAAAATCTATTCGATGATGTCGGCGGGCGCGACCATATCGATAAGCTAAAGTTCGCCTGCGGCGTCACCTACTCGACCGCAAAAAATGACTTCATTGTCTATTGGGAAAAGGATGTCCCCGCTTTAATTGAAGAACTGAAGTCTGCGACAAAGGTGATCGGATTCAACCTGCTTAATTTTGATTACAAGGTTATGCAGCCTTACTCTCCCCAGACGCGCTTCGCCTCCCTCCCGACCCTTGACCTGCTCCTCGATCTCCAGCGGACTCTAGGCTTTCGCATCAGCCTCGATAATATTGCCAGCGCCACTCTTGGCACAGCCAAAACCGCAGACGGCATACAATCCGTTCAATGGTTTCGCGACGGTCAATTGGAGAAAGTCGCCGAATACTGCAAAGCCGATGTGGATATCACCCGCCAAGTCTTCGAGTTTGGACGGGATAACGGTTTGGTGTATTACAAACCCAAACTGGGTAGTAAATTGAAAGTGAGTGTGAAATGGAAATAGTAAAAGTAAGCGGAATCGAACTTGCGTACACGAGACGCGGGACTGGCAAACCGCTCATGCTGATTCACGGCTTCCCGCTTGACCACACATCCTGGAATGAAGCCGCCTCTTTATTGGAAAATGATTTCGACCTGCTTCTGCCTGATTTGCGCGGCTTTGGAAAGTCAACGACGGTGGCAGGCCCATACTCCATGTCCGATATGGCGGATGATCTTGCGGCTTTGCTGGATCATCTCGGCATTGAGAAAACCGTCATTGTGGGTCATTCAATGGGCGGTTATGTGGCTCTGGCATTCGCCAGGAAATATCCCCAACGCGTGAGCGGACTGGCTTTGGTCTCTTCGCAAGCCGCGGCAGATCCGCCTGATCGTAAAGAGGGACGCTACAAAACCGCGCAGGATGTCACTGAAAAGGGTGTGGGTGTTGTTGCGGAGGCGATGACTCCCAAATTCTCTGCAAACGCGGACGTGCAGGCATTTGCAAAGGCGGTTATCCAAAAACAGAGTCAGGCTGGTGTGAGCGGCGCGCTCAAGGCCATGGCTGAGCGCGAGGATGCGACAACATTGCTGCCTGCTTTCAAGTTCCCTGTTGTGCTGGTACATGGCAGCGCTGACGCATTGATTCCAGCGGAGAGGGCCCAGGAGATCAAGGCGATCCTGCCAGCCGCGCAACTTGTGATGATCGAGGGGGCAGGTCACGTGCCGATGATGGAGTTCCCGAAAGAGACTGCTGAGGCGTTGAAACGGTTAGGTTGAAATAAAAACATGTCCGCCACTGTACCAGTGGCGGACATGTTCATTAAACAGAATCAGGTTAGGGCTGAGACTGAAGCGGCTGGGTGTTAGGGGAAATCGTCTCGTTTTTTTTAAGTATTGATGCATCGAGAGTACCCGTCGTCCTCCGCACCATTTTCTTGATGTGGGCGATTAGCACTCCGCTGGGTACGGGTTTGACAAGGAAGTCATCTGCGCCTGCATCAAGTACGCTGGCGACCATGCGCGGATCGTTGATGGCAGAAAGGATGAGGATGGGGGTGTTGCTAAACTGGCGGACAGCCTTGCAGACCTGCCAACCATCCATATCCGGCATCATCAGATCAAGCAGGATCACGTGGGGGTTCTTCTCGCGGGTGAGGCTTACCCCATCAGGTCCGCTGTTGGTGGTGATTACATCGAAACCGTGTGTTTTGAGCAGCATGCTCATTAATTCGGTAATAGCAGTATCGTCATCTATAACGAGGATTTTTATGTTCATATTTTTTCTTGATTTATTATCGTTGATTTGTGACACAATGAACTTTGCAATGAGTTTACAGCTTTGGTTCCTGTTTTGGGTGTTTAATGGATTGAAGTCCGTGTATCTCATGATATTCGTCATGTTTTAATTAGACCGTTTTTGGTAAAATATTTCACAATCGAAATTCTTAACTGAAAAAATCTAATCCTTGTAGGAGGCTAAAATGACCAAGTGGGTTTATCTGTACAATGAAGTAAAAGAAGTTGAGAAGGTGACCGGTTCCTGGGATAATGTCAAGGCGCTGGTGGGTGGTAAGGGCGCAGGCTTGCTCGATATGACCCGCGCGCGAGTGCCGGTTCCGCCGTTTTTTACGGTAACGACGGAAGCCTGTAATGCGTATCAGAAAGCCGGAAAGTTCCCCAAAGGTATGTGGGGGCAGGAACTGAAAGCGTTGAAGGAAATCGAAAAAAAGACCGGCAAGAAGTTCGGTGACTCGAAAAATCCCCTGCTGGTCTCATGCAGGTCAGGCGCAAAATTCTCGATGCCGGGCATGATGAATACCATTCTCAACATCGGCTTGACGGATGTGGTTGCCGAAGGAATGATCAAAGCCACAGGTAATGCGCGGTTCGTGTGGGACTTGTACCGCCGTTTGGTCGAAATGTTCGGCACCGTGGTGATGGATATCGATGATGAAGCATTCGAACATCCGCTGGCGGAGTATAAAAAGCGCAAGGGGTATAAACTTGACGTTGAAATGAAGGCGGAAGATTGGCAGGAGGTTGTGGGGGTCTATAAGCAGGTTTATAAAAAAGAATCAGGTGAAGATTTCCCCCAAGATCCATACAAACAATTATCGCTTGCGACCGAAGCGGTGTTCAAATCCTGGAACGGAAAACGCGCAGTGGCGTACCGGAAAAAGGAAGGCATTTCCAATCATTTGGGAACTGCTGTAAATATCTGCACGATGGTCTTCGGTAATATGGGCGATGACTGTGCAACCGGTGTGGCGTTTACGCGCAACCCGTCCACGGGCGAGAAGGCGATGATGGGTGATTACCTGCTCAATGCGCAGGGCGAAGATGTGGTGGCGGGCATCCGTAATGCAGACGCGATCACAAATCTCCAGAAGTACATGCCCGCTGCATATAAACAGTTCATGGAAATCACGGCCCGCCTCGAGAAACATTACAGCGATATGCAGGATGTCGAGTTCACCATCGAACGCGGGACCCTGTGGATGCTCCAAACCCGTGTAGGCAAGCGGACTGCGAAAGCAGCCGTCAAGATGGCTGTGGATATGGCGAACGAAGGCTTGATTACCCGCGATCAGGCAGTTCTGCGCGTCACCCCGGACCAGGTAGATGCCCTGCTCCATCCGCAATTTGACGACTCTGCGATGGATCAGGCTGAAAAAGAAGGCAAGTTCCTTGCAAAAGGCGTCAATGCTTCTCCTGGCGCAGCGGTTGGTCAGATCTATTTTGATGCCGACAAAGCCGAAGAATTTGCAAAAGAACACGGACAGGACACCATCATGGTGCGTCCGTTCACCAAACCCGATGATGTACATGGCATGATCGCCGCCAAGGGTGTGTTGACCAGCGAAGGCGGAGCCACCTCCCATGCAGCCGTTGTGGCGCGCCAGTTTGGTATCCCTTGTGTGGTGGGCGCTTCCGCCATCAAGATCGACCTTGAGAAACGCACGATGACCGTCGGCGGAATTTCTCTGAACGAAGGCGATTGGGTATCTGTGGACGGCACGACTGGTAAAGTTTTCGCCGGAAAGATACCGACCTCTGAACCTTCCCTCGAAGAACAGAAGGAATTGATGACCCTGCTCAAGTGGGCGGATGAAATCTGCGCGCGCAAGAACGTGCGCGCAGCCGTTGCGGAAGGCTACCCAACCCGCGGCTTGCAGGTCTGGGCGAACGCCGATTATCCCAAGGATGCCCGCCGCGCCCGCGCATACGGCGCTGTGGGTATTGGACTGTGCCGCACCGAGCACATGTTCTTTGAACCCGAACGCTTGCCCGTTGTGCAGCGCATGATCCTTGCGGACTCCAGCGAAGCCCGCACTGCCGCTCTCGATCTGCTCCTGCCGCACCAGCGCAAGGACTTCGATGGTCTGTTCGAGGCGATGGACGGTTTCCCCGTAATCATCCGTCTGATTGATCCGCCTCTGCATGAGTTCATGCCCGATGAAGAAAAACTCCTTGAAGAAGTGATTACCATGCGCGTCAAGGGTGAGCGCGAAGGCTTGGAAGAAAAGGAAAAACTACTGGCCTCCATCAAAGGACTGCATGAATCCAACCCGATGATGGGTCTGCGTGGTGTGCGCTTGAGCATCTCCATGCCCGAAATTGTGGAAATGCAAGTCCGCGCCATTTTCGAAGCCGCCGCTGACTGCACCCTGCGCGGCATCAAGGTCAAGCCGGAGATCATGATCCCGCTCACCGGCACCGTGAAGGAACTGGATTGGATCCAGCCGCGCCTCGAACGCATCGGCAAGGCTGTCATGCAGGAAAAGAAAATCAAATTTTCCTACAAGTTTGGCACCATGATCGAGATCCCGCGCGCTGCGGTGACCGCCGATCACATTGCCACGCAGGCGCAGTTCTTCTCCTTCGGCACCAACGACCTCACACAAATGACCTTTGGTTATTCCCGCGATGACGCCGAACGCAACTTCCTCATCACCTATGTGCAGGAAGGCATCCTCGTCAAGAATCCCTTCCAGACTCTTGACCGCAATGGCGTAGGCAAGCTCATGCAGCGCGCCATTCTCGATGGGCGTGCCACCCGCCCCGGGCTTGAAGTAGGTATCTGCGGTGAGCACGGCGGTGACCCTGAGTCCATCGAGTGGTGTCACATGATCGGCAACGACTATGTCTCCTGCTCGCCCTTCCGCGTCCCGATTGCGCGACTTGCGGCTGCTCACGCTGCATTGGAGCACATGCCTAAGAAAGCTGCGACGAAGAAACTCACGGTGAAGAAGATGGTGAAGAAAACCGCCGGCAAAGTTGTAAGGAAAACGGCAAAGAAAAGCAGGAAGTAAATTAATCCACAAATTTCAGGAAGACTTGATTCCCCAATAATCTTCCGCGTTTGGTGAGCCTTAAGACTTCCGAAGTTTCTAAAACTTCGGAAGTCTTTTTATGCCATTCAAGCAACCCAGACTGGATGAGTTCCTCGATCTCCTTTGGATAGACATCCAAAAGACCGCTTCCGAATCTTAATCTGAAATCTGATTCTGCGACCCCGGCATCCACCAGCCTGAGGTTGTTGATCATGTAATCGGAGATGTCATCCTGCGGAGTTTGTATGTGGTGGTTAACGGTGGCTGGAGTAAGGGGGAATACGTAATGCGTATTGCGTGATGCGTAATTTGCCAGTCTGTCGATATAAGTTTTGATGCGGAGGACGTTTGAATAACGGTATCCGCCTGCATACCCATGCGCGCCTGCACCGAGACCGAGGTAGGGGAGCGAGCGCCAGTATTGAAGGTTATGGTTGCAGGCAAATTTCGGAAATACGTCATAAGTCGAAAGTCGAAGGTCGCTGACCTGCGACCTTTGACCTTTGACTTTCCTCGCCCAATTTGAGATTTCATACTGCGCGTAGCCGCTCTGTGCAAGAAACTCCATCGTCCACTCGTACATGTCGGCGGCGAGGTCGGGGTCTGGGAGAGGGA
>JAUXWL010000172.1 GCA_030680155.1 Anaerolineales bacterium | reverse complement strand
TGGACGACATCCGCAAGGAGCGCAACCGCACCTCCCGCGAGCGTGAGAAGTTGGAAAAAGCCCGCGCCAAACTCGAAGCGCAGACCCGCGAACTCGAAAAACGCCTCGAAAAAATAGAAGACGAACGCCGCGATACGTTAGCCAAAGCCCGTGCCGAAGGCGAGTTGGAAGTGGCGGTCTTGAAACGCAATATAGACTCGTTGAAATCCCAGTTGAAAAAAGCCAGCCAGCCGTTGACCGCCATCCGCGCCATTGAAGAGAAGATGGAGAAGATCGGGGAGAAGGTGGAACAACCCATCGAACGTCTGACGTCTAACGTTGAACGTTCAACGTCAAACGCGGCGCTTAAGTTGGGCGAGAAAGTCACTGTCAGCACGCTGAATGCCGAGGGTGTGGTAACAGCTTTGAGTGAGTCGGATGCGGAGGTGCAGATCGGGACGATCCGTGTGCGGGCGAGGATGTCGGAGTTGTTTCGGAAGTCAACGGGTGAAGTCGTCGAGTCGAAGGTCAAAAGCGATGCCCTGAGTAAATCGAAGGGTCTAAAGTCAGGCGACGTTCGACCTTCGACTTTAGACTCGAAGAAATCCCCCGGCATGGAAGTGGATTTGCGCGGGCTGATGTCTGAAGATGCGCTGGACAAAATGGAACGCTATCTCGAGCAGGCGTATCTGGCGGGGCTGCCGTTCGTGCGCATCATCCACGGCAAGGGGACGGGGCGATTGCGTCAGGCAGTGCGCGAGGCGCTGAAAGGTCATGCGTACGTGAAGTCATTCGAGGAGGGCGGGAATACCGAAGGCGGCGAAGGTGTGACGGTGGCAAAGCTGAATGCGGGGTAAGTTGTAGGTCACGCTTTTAGCGTGACGTTCAACCACAGGGGCGTCACGTTACAAACGTGACCTACGGTATAATTTTTGAAACTCAAACAGGGAGCCTGTATATGTCGATTGATGATGCCATCCAAAAAATGACAGAACTCATCAAAGCCGCCTGCGCCAGCGCGGACGTTAAAGTTGCGAAGATGTCAGACGAGGAAGCGCGGCTCTCGGTATATGCTCCGGCGGGGGATATGCAGAAGATCAAGGACGCGGCCTTTCAGCCTGCGATGGATATGTTGAATAACGATGAGATGGATGTGCAGGTGTTTGTATACGATAAGGATGCGCCGCCGCTTAAGGGATAAGTAGGACAACCTTAAGGTTGTCTTACTGCCGCGCGCCAGACGATGTTCAAGGCTTCCAACCCGGTGATGCGGTGGATCTCCTGCGCTTCGTCGGTCAGGTAAATGTCGCCTTGCAGCGGACGGTCACTGCGGGTATACAGTCCGCGGTTGGGGAGGGCGGATACCGCAGACCAAAAGTTCCAGAGTGGCAAATTGAATTCGCTGGCCAGCAGCGCCATGTCACGGTTGACGCGGTGGTTCAGTTCGCGGTTGTCCGCTTTGGTGGCGAGGATCGGGACCACGCCGCGATTGATCAACTGGGTGATGATCTTGCGCAGGTATTCGGT
>JAUXWL010000166.1 GCA_030680155.1 Anaerolineales bacterium | reverse complement strand
AGTCGCCAGGATTTTCAAGAAAAAGATTCGCTTTTGCCTGATTTTTTGGATCGGTTTTTTGTCAAAATTCAATTTTCTTTGCGTCTCTGCGCCTTTGCGTTAGGAAGGCAAAAACCTGCCCCGAATGATTGAGATGATACTAATTCCACCCTGATTCTCGTCGTTGACAAAGGTTTTTCCCATTGTTAGAATGACAGGCGTGTTCGATACCACCCTCACAAACAGGAATTCAGCCGACTCGTCGGTTGGGTTCCTGTTATTAATGTACCGTAAGATTTATCCTGCGCCACGCAACAACTTGTCCCCTACGGGGACAAGTTGTTGCGTGGCGCCATAATCATTAAGGAGAATTTCAATGAAAATCATAATTTGCGACAAGACCGAAAAAGAATATATCGAACAGATGCGCGCCGCAGGTCTCACCGTGGATGTCCGCGATGACATCACCCCCGAAGACTTGATGACCACCCTCCCCGCCTATGATGGCATGGTCGTGCGCTCCCGTACCAAAGTCCGCAAAGACTTGATCGATGTGTGTCCCAATCTCAAAGTCATCGTGCGCGGCGGCGCAGGTCTCGACACTATTGACCACGAATACGCCAAGACAAAAGGCATTGCCGTCATGAACACCCCGCTGGCCAACTCCAAATCTGTGGCGGAACTGGCCATCGGCTACATGCTCATGCTGGCGCGTTCGCTCTACAAAGCCTCCGAAACCATGAAAGCTGAAAAATGGGAAAAGAAAGCCTTCATCGGCGACGAGATCGGCGGCAAGACTCTCGGCTTGATCGGCATCGGCAACATCGGCAAGGAAACCGCCAAACGCGCCATCGCCATGGACATGACCGTGGTCGCCTACGATCCGTATGTTAAAGAAACCACCAATGGCATCAAACTGGTCACACTCGATGAACTACTTGCTCAGGCAGATTACATCAGCCTGCACCTGCCCAAGACCAAAGAGTCCACGGGCATGATCGGCGCGGAACAATTCGCCAGGATGAAGAACGGCGTGCGCATCATCAACTGCGCGCGCGGCGGCATCGTCAACGAGGATGCTCTCTACGAAGCGCTGACCAGCGGCAAGGTCGCAGGAGCCGCGTTGGATGTCTTCAACGAAGAGCCCCCCACCGACTGGAAACTCGCCAAGCTGGATAATGTCATCGCCTCCCCGCACATCGGCGCAGCGACAAAAGAAGCCCAAGCCCGCGTCGGCGCGGAAGTGGCAGAGAAGTTGATCGCGTTCTCGAAGAACGGAAAATAAATTAAAAAATGATGTCATTGCGAGGAGGGCGGCAGCCCGACAAAGCAATCTCCTCATAGTTTGGGATTGCTTCGGGCAAAAGCAAGAACGCCCTCGCAATGACATTAAAAAAATTTAATGGAGATCCTTATTTATGAAAATCATTAGCGATATCGGCATTCAAATCCCACAGGTGTATTTGCCCAAGGCAGGCATTGATCCGAAAAAATGGGCAGTCATCGCGTGTGACCAGTTCACCTCCGAGCCGGAGTATTGGCATGATGTTGAGAAGATCGTCGGTGATGCGCATTCGACGCTGAACCTGACCTTCCCCGAAGTACATCTGGAGAAGCCAGGTGAAGAAGAACGCATCCAAAACATTCAACTGGCTATGCGCAAATACTTGGAGGAAGGTATTCTCCAACCGCGTGATGGTTTTGTCTATGTAGAACGCACCATCAACGGCAGGACTCGCAAAGGCGTGATGCTCTGCCTCGACCTCGAATGCTATGATTACAACAAAGGTTCCTCCAGCCTGATCCGCGCCACCGAAGGGACAATCGTAGACCGCCTTCCTCCCCGCATCAAGATCCGCGAAGGCGCAGCGTTGGAATTCCCGCATATATTGGTGCTGATCGACGATCCAAACAAAACCGTCATCGAACCGTTGACTGATGCAAAAGCGAACTTCGAGCAGTTGTACGATTTTGACCTGATGCTGGAAAGCGGTCATCTGGCGGGGTATGCCGTAAATGCCGAGCATGAGAATCAAGTCGTCGAAGCCCTGCGCGGACTTGCCAATCATGAAACCTTCGCAGCGAAATACGATACCAGCAAGGATGAACCTGTCCTGCTCTTTGCCATGGGCGATGGCAATCATTCGCTTGCTACGGCAAAAGCGATCTGGGAGAAGAATAAAGCCCAAGTCGGCATGGATCATCCCTCGCGCTATGCGCTGGTGGAGATCGAAAATGTCCATGATGAGGCGTTGGAATTTGAGCCGATCCATCGGGTGCTATTCGGCTTGAAGAAGGATGTCTTCGCGGAGATGCAGGCGTTCTTTGGCGAGGATTTTAGCCATACCCCCGTCTCCAGCGGGGCGGAGATGATTCAGCGGGTGGATAATGCCGATGGTGAGAAGCAGGCTATCGGCGTAGTGGGAGGCGGTCAGCAGTTTGGCGTGATCGAGATCGCGAATCCAGCCACTAATCTGGCAGTCGGCACCATTCAATCCTTCCTCGATAATTTTCTGAAAGATGGCGGCGCGGAAAAACTGGACTACGTACACGGTGAAGATGTGGTCGAGCGTTTGTCGCTGCAAAACGGGAATGTCGGTTTTTATCTGGCAGGGATGCACAAGAATGAGTTGTTCAAGACGGTGATCGTGGATGGGGCTTTGCCGCGCAAGACCTTCTCGATGGGGGAGGCGCGTGAGAAGCGGTTTTATATGGAAGCCAGAAGAATAACGGCCTGACCGTGGAGTGTGGACGATGGACAGCAATAAAAGAGACGGCTGTTTTGGCAGCCGTCTCTTTTATTTTTATTTCGATCTGTCACGCTGCAAGCGTGACCTACAACCACGTTATTTCTGTCGAAAAGGAATCAGCATCATGAAGCCGAGGGCGATGATGCCCTGACCGATAAGCACACCCGTCGCCTGCCAGGGACCGAAATAGGGAACTTGCGGAAAGGAGTGCGAGCCCATGCCGAAGATATCCGCCATGCCTGCGAAGACGGAGAAGACATAACCCGTTGCAACCAGCCGTGAACCGATGTCGGAGATGATCGTGCGTTCACGCCCCCACCACAGGGCATGCAATCCGATATATCCGCCAAGGCAGATGAAGGCAAGCCCGATGAGGAAAACAATGATCTGCACGAAGCCGACCACGGGGCTGCGGTCCCAGCCAAAGAATTCGGGTTTGGCTCCCACGGTGAAGATGAAAAGCCCAAGCAGGCTGATGATGATGCTAACTCTGGTGCGCGGTGTAATAGAGTCGTCCATGCGTGCAGAGGTTTGAACGGGGGTGGATGCGGGCAGGGGTTGATGGTTGGTCATAAATTTATTTCACAAATTGGCGGTTTCGATACCACTCAACTGCCAGCGTTAAGGCAAATCGCGTTTAAGGCGGATAAGCCAGTTGCCGCCGAAGATGTTGGTAGTATCTGTTTCGGAATAGCCGCGAACTTGTAACAAGGATACCAGATTCTGCAGATCGGCGACGGTGTCAATTTCGGGCGGAACGGATTGCAAGCCGAAACCGCCGTCGAAATCAGAGCCGATGCCGACGTGCAGGGAGTCGCCTGCGAGCTGGCAGATGTGGTCAATGTGATTGGCAACATAATCAAGAGGAACTTCTGCGCGCGGGTTTTTACCCGTCACCCAGCCGACTTTCAGGTAGGTGTTGAATGGGACGATGCCCACGACCCCATCGCGCGCGACGATGCCTTCAATGATGCGGTCGGGAAGATGACGGTTCGTATTGGAATTCGGCATGAGTGCGGCGCAGTTGGCATGCGTGGCAACAATGGAGCCTTCGTAAATATCCAGCGCTTCGATGGCAGCGCGCTCATCCATGTGACTGAGGTCGAGCGTGAATTTGAAATCGGTCATGGCGGCGAGCAGTTTTCGTCCATCGTCGGTGAGCGGACCGGGTTCGCGCCAGCCGCCACAGTAGCGCGTGCCGACCCAGGCGGGTCCGATCAAGCGGACGCCGCGCCGGTGCCACATTTCCAATTCAGAGATGTGACGGATCGCTTCCGCGCCTTCCATGAGGATGACCATGCCGACAGGATGACCCGTCTCTTCAGGCGTGGGTGAATTCCAATGGTCAAGGTGCAGGTCAAGGTCCCGTTTGGAAGCGAGCAGGCGGAATTTGTCGGGGTCGGAATCCGTCAACTGGTGATAGGCGTCCAGTTGATCTTGATACAGTTTGTGCGCCTCATCGAAATTCTTGTAGGTGAGTTTTTCGGTTTCGTAGGTACGGAAGCGGATGGGCGCGGCGAAGAGGGTGGCAAAAATTACAGCGACCTGTCCGCGCTGATATTCGTGCCAACTGATAAGCGTATCCCCATTATCCTGCACGGTATGAGTTCCCGCTTCAAGGCTGCGGGTTTCAGCGACGGGGCGGGTGTAATCACGCTCATATTTGAGCATGTTGTAGGCAATGTCAGCGTGTGCGTCAACGAGGATGGGCATGGTAATCGAGCCTGTAATATGTGGTTACGAAAAGCGCACCTTGCGGTGCGCTCTGTTTTATTGGTTGGTTTCTTCGTTCTTTTCTTCTTTAGCTTCTTCTTGTATTTCTTCCTGAACTTCTTCTCGAACTTCTACGTTCCCAGCTTCGGGCTCTTCATCCTGCTCGCTAAAACCCTGGGTCAGCAGTTTGAAGTCCTTGTCGGCGAAGGCAGCAGAGTCCACCTTGCGGAGGCTCAAGCCGATACGGTGCTGGTCGCTGTCGATGCGGATGATGCGCAAGGTCTTGACTTCACCTTCCTTGAGCACTTCCTTGGGATGTTCGACGCGGTTCTCACTCAACTCGGAGATGTGGATGAGACCTTCGATATCGCCTTCGAGACGGGCAAACGCGCCAAACTTGGTCAGGCGGGTAATGACACCCTCGACAAGTTGACCAACACTGAACTTCGTCATGCGGTTCTTCCAGGGATCATCCTGCAAGGCGCGGAGAGACAGGCCGATACGCTTCTTGTCGCGGTCGATGTTGATGACCTTGACTTGAACTTCCTGCCCAACTTCAAGGATTTCCTTGGGGTGCGCAATGTGATCCCACGAAAGTTCGGAAAGGTGAACCAAGCCATCTGCGCCGTTGACGTTGACGAAAGCGCCAAAGTCCGCGAGGCTGGTGACACGGCCTGTGTAGGACTGACCCTCTTCCAGTTCGCTGATGACGCGGTCCTTCATCGAGGCGCGCGATTCGGTGCTGGTGGCGCGCTCCGAAAGGATCAGGCGGCGGCGTTCGCGGTCCACTTCAATAATGCGGACGGAGATCGGCTGACTGACCATTTTCTGCCAGCGCTGTTCGGGGGTATCCCCCGAAGACTGGGCGCGGCGCGAAGCGCTGATCTGGGAGGAAGGAATGAAGCCGCGCAAGTTTCCAACCGCAGCAATCAAACCGCCTTTATTGAAACCGACGATCTTTGTATCGATGACGGTTTCATCGGCAATCATCTTCTCGACATTTTCCCAGGACATTTGCTCCTGGGCGCGCTTGAAGGACAGTACAACGTTGCCATTTTGATCTTCGGGGTTGACCACAAAGACATTGACTTCCTGCCCCACCTGCAGCTCGGCACGTTCCTCTTCGGTGAGTTGTTCCAACTCACGTCCTGCGATAACGCCTTCAGACTTGGCGCCAATGCTGACAAGAATCTGATTAGAGCCAATGCTCGCGATCATTCCCTTGCGGATCTCGCCCGTCTGGGGCAGTTCCACACTTAAAGATTCGGACTGGAGCAGAGACTCCATGGTTTGGTTATTGTTTGGCTGGTCTCCCTGCGCGTTTTCTGCCCCGCTCAAGGCTTCATTTTGATCCATCACTCGTGAACTCCAATTAACTGAAATGTAAGCAGGATTATACAAGTTAAAGGTGAAGTTGACAACCCTGCCAAAAGTGTGCATGCAAACCATGTCAGGTGACTTGCTCCCTGCGCCGTCCCCGGCGCAGGATTTCCCTCGCAAAACGCCGCCGAGGATGTATGCCCAGATATGGGTATGTATGCCCAGATATGGGTACGGCGGCTTTGAGCCTATTTACAACAA
Source organism: Anaerolineales bacterium (assembly GCA_030680155.1). Lineage (GTDB taxonomy): Bacteria > Chloroflexota > Anaerolineae > Anaerolineales > Villigracilaceae > Villigracilis. The sequence continues at coordinate 162 of JAUXWL010000166.1, read as the reverse complement.
ACTTTGAGTGCTCCCTGCCAACAGCGGTGAAGAAACAGGGGTTTTTCGCGCAAGATTTTTCGCAAATGAGGTAAGGTAGGGGGATGAACAAAGCAAATGGACAACAGGCACGATTGAGTGACGCAGGGGAGCAGGATCAAGAGTTGGATGAGCAAAAGGCTT
>JAUXWL010000160.1 GCA_030680155.1 Anaerolineales bacterium | reverse complement strand
TCCCGCCCAACTCGGTGACGCATATTACCAACGGGCGTTTCTACCTCGTCCGCCTCGCGGATGGCGGCATGATTGCCCTGTATCACCGCTGTACGCATCTCGGATGCGCAGTGCCCTATGACACAACAACGGGGCAATTCGTTTGCCCATGCCACTCCTCTGAATTTGATAGACAGGGCGAAGTGCAAAACCCGCCTGCTCCGCGCCCGCTTGACCTTTTCACGATCACTATTGAAGATGGCGAGATCAAAGTGGATACGGGTGAGCCGATCCAACGGCAATCTTTCGACCCATCGCAAGTTGTGTACGCCTCGTAAGGAATTTCCCATGAACTTAAATCGTACCCGCATCATCGAAATCCTGATCGGTTTACTTGCCACGCAAGTGATCGTTTTTGCGCTCGCTTTTTACATGGTCAATGAACCGCAGCGCGTGGTGAACGCCCAAAGTGATATTTTGGAGGTTCAACTCGACAGCGCCATGACTCTCTACACCGAGAATTGCGCGGTCTGTCACGGCTTGAACGGCGAAGGCATCGGCGCGAACCCTGCGTTAAATAATCCTGCATTGGCAACCATGCCATTCGAGGAGATCGTCAAAGTCATCGCCCGCGGACGCTACGCCACCGCCATGCCTGCCTGGAGCAAAGAGGATGGCGGTCCGCTCAGCGATTATCAGATCGACGAACTGACGGCTCTGATTCAATCGGGAGATTGGTCTGCCACAGGTGACCGAGTCGTCAACCTGGGGCTGGCTCCGCTCATTCCATTCACCACCGAACCAGATAGCGCCCTGCTTGAAAACGTGGGAATGCTTCCTGATGGCATCCGCCTGCAAGCTGCCATTACCACCTATGCAGAGTCTTGCGTCGCCTGTCACGGCGCGGACGGACTTGGCACGAGCATCGCCCCTGCGTTAAATGATCCACTGGCAGGTGAAAAACCTGCCGACGAGTTGACCCGCATCATCACCTACGGCTCGGCGGGTACGCTCATGTCTGGGTGGAGCAACCAGCTCTCCCCTGAGAAAGTGGCGGAGATGGTCACACTCATCCAACGCTGGGATGAAATTCCAAGGGGTGTCATCCCAGCGCCTGATGTGCCCATCCCAACCACCGAAGAGTCGCTGGCGTTGGGCGCAAATGTATATGCCTCCAATTGCTCCAGTTGCCACGGACCCGAAGGACAGGGTACGCCGCGCGCGCCCGCGTTGAACGTCAAAGCGTTTTTGACGGAGACCAACGACCAAGCCATTGAGTTGATTATTACGGGCGGCGTACCAGGAACGGCGATGCCCGCCTGGGGAGACCGTATGACCGCTTCGGATATTCAGGCGATTGTGGGGTTCATCCGCCAGTGGGAGCCGACTGCACCCGAAGTTGCCATCCCCACCCGCCCAGGTGGAGGCGGTCCGCCGTGGATGCGAACAAACACGACTGCGCCGAATTCCATAGAGATCACAGCGCCACAGCAACAATCCCCGCAAGCGACTCCGCAAGGACAGGGCAAGCAGCCTTGGGTACAGCCTGCAAGCAGTGAAACAGCCTGGTGGCAAACGATGGATTGGCGCATCCTGTTGAGCGTGACGGCGCTCCTTTCCATTATCTTTACGCTGATTTTAATGGGTGTGAACCTGCTGAAAAAACAAAACTGATCTTGGCATATACGTTGGGCTTCACAGACTGCCACACATTACATTTGTCACTACGCATATCTGCATAAAGTAATACAATTTTCCAGGCAGTAACCATTTTTCATTTTGAACGACTTTTTATGTATAGGAGTTAGGTTGGCTTTTCTAAATGTATTTAAAGCGCAGCGCCAGAAAGCGCACAACGCTCGCGGAGGGGCATGTCGTCCCTGATGCGGCGCGGTGTGTGCAGTGCGGCATTTGCACCTACAACTGCCCTATTGAAATTGATGTGCGCGCGTATGTCTGGCGGGGCGAAGCCATCAGCCGCAGTGAGTGTCTGACCTGCGGCGAGTGCGTGGCACGCTGTCCGCGTGGGGCGCTGCGATTCGAGCGCACCGACCTCTTTGCAGCGGGGACAAAATGAGACACGTCATCATCGGTTCAGGCGTGGCGGGAATCGCGGCGGTAGAATCAATTCGCAGCGTGGAGCGAGGCGCAGCAATCATCATACTCGGCGACGATCCGCACGGGTTTTATTCCCACCCTGGGCTGGCGTATTACCTCACGGGTGAAGTATCCGATCAAGCCCTATACCCCAAAACGCGCGAAGATTATAAAAAACTTGGATTCACCTACCGCAAAGCCCGCGTGACGAAAATCCTGCGCGACGAAACCTCACTGCAATTGGATGACAATTCGCTTCTGACCTACGACAGGCTGCTGCTTGCAACTGGGGCATTTGCCACGCCTTTGGTTGTTTCTGGCGCAGCCCTGCAAGGTGTGGTGAAACTTGGCCACTTGAACGATGCGCGTGCTATTCTGAAGCTCGCCAATCGCGGGCGGACTGCGGTGGTGGTCGGCGGCGGCATCACTGCTCTTGAGTTGTTTGAGGCGGGCCGCTCATAGTGGGGATGTTGCACGCAGGCAGGACGATCAGCAAGATCAAAATAAATAGACGGATGATTTTCATTTCTGTATCACTTTTGTAATATTCCAAAACGTCTATCATAAAATTCATGAAAAATCATTCGATCGTTATAATCAATTCGAATGTTCCACTGTTGTCTGAACACTCCCAATCATTGACCGTGAAATACAGTTGTCCATCATTTGTGGCGGTAAATTCGACCGCTGTTCCCACAAGGAATGGCTTTAAATTTTCCAAGCGCCCAACCAATGCGCCGTAACCTGTTCCTTGCAACGGGCACACAGTTTCAGCGCATATATTCTTAGGCTGTCCATTTGGATCGCCATTGCTGATTGCATTGCCGCTCCAGGTATTTACGGTCCCCGAAGCGGTAATGCCCACTCGTTGCCCTGCAAGGACATTCACTCCCGAGCTTATCCAGCAGGCGCTGGCCGGAACACTCACACTGAAATTTTTTAGTGAAGCGGGCGATGTTTGAGGTACTGGACTCGATGAAAATGGCAGGTTCGGTGTCGGCGGCAACGGATTGACGGTTGGCGCGGAAGGAGTTGAAGCGGGAAAGGCGCAAGCCAGGATCGATAGGGAAAGGATGAACAAGGAAAAATAAGATTTGGATT
>JAUXWL010000144.1 GCA_030680155.1 Anaerolineales bacterium | reverse complement strand
TCCGACATGAAGACGAAGACCTCGATAAATTTACCGATTGGGTCAAGCCAGAGATAAGGCCAGGAGATGAACATCACCGCGATGGAGATAATTGCGTATAGCCAGATTGGAACTAGATTTAGGAGCGCAGACTTTAGTCTGCCCGTGGTTTCGCTTGTGATGCGGACTGAAGTCCGCACTCCGAGTGTGTCATCTCCGAGCGCAGTCCGCAACCCGAAATAGAGGATGGTGATGATCGCCGCAAGGGGACCGAGCACGCGAATCGAAGTGGCAATGCCAAGGAAGAAAGCAGCGAGAATGATTTTTGAAATTTTCCGTTTTGAGTTTTGCGTCAGCCAATCATCGACCATCTCGAAGCCAAAAACGATGGAGCCGAGGAAGAACACAAGAAATGGAATATCCTTGGGGTTGATGAAGGCGTGTCCCCACAGGAGGGGCTGCCAGGCGAAGAGAGCGGCCGCAGCCAGGGCAGACCAGCTACTCATCCATTTTGAAGCGAGGCGGTAGAGTAGATAAATGCCAAGTTGAAAGGTCAGGAAATTGGTCAGGTGCCAGGCCGAGGCGAGGTCGAGTCCAAGCCTTTTTAATAAAGATACGAAAGGTATGGCGATGAACAGATATGCGGGGCCGCGATTGGCGTGGTCGCTGCCGCTGGAGCCGAAGGAGTTTTCAACATTGAAGTCGCCGCTGAACCAGTTGACGGGGTTGTAGGCGTATTTGAGCGCTTCACCGTAATCGTAAAAGAGCGGCTCGTCCCATGACAAGCCATAAGAGCGAAACGTCATCAATCCGACGAGAAGATTGATGACGAGCAGGATGAGAATGGGATGCTGGCGAAATTTATTCAAGATGATTATTTTTGGGCAATGCGCCTTTGCTGGCGCGCCTTGCCCTGTTCGAGCCGTTGTTGCTCTTCTTTAGTTTCTGCGATCAACATGGGGACACTGGTCGGCTTGCCGTCATCATCCAATGCCACGTACACAAGATAGGCAGTGTTGGTGTGAGTGCGTTCTCCTGTGATGGGGTTCTCGGCGATTACCTGCACTTCGGCTTCCAGCGAGGTGCGCCCTGCGTATGTCACTTCTGCGGTGAGGATGACGAGGTCACCGATCTTGATCGGTTCACGGAAGACGAAGGAATCCACGGAAACCGTGACAACGCGCCTCTGGGCGTGACGCATACAGGCGAGCGCTCCCGCTTCATCCACCAGCTTCATGATCCAGCCGCCGTGGACATTGCCGTGATTGTTGGCGTGTTCAGGCTGCATGAGTTGGGCGATGCTGATGTGAGAAGCGCGCGGGGTTTTCTGTGTGGGGTGATCGGTCATTATTAATCCATGTCTTGTCTGGAGTCGCCCGAGTCGATGGTGTGCAGGCGTTCGGGTTGCTCCTGTAAAACGTCAATGACGGAGTGGTTGAGTTCCGGCATCATCGGGGCAAGCGGGACGCTTGCAGGCGGGTAAATCTTGCGCGGCGGAGAGGCTGGCGGCTGAACGAGGGGCGCCAGCGAGGATGTTGACTTTTTGCGTACGATGCGCGGGTCGTTGGTCAACATGCCGACGTATTCGCCAAGCACAGAATACACATCACGCTGCGGGGTGACAAATCCGATCCATTCTCCGTTGCGGTTGAACAAATAGGGATACGCAAGGAACGCTTCTGCGTCACCTTTTGTGGTGTAAACAGGAATTAAAGTTGCTTGAGCCATGGATGCCCTCAGTCTTATGAGTTATCGTCGATGTCATTATACGTCCAGTACCTGTTCACGAAGTAATTCCACATCATAACAATTCCCACCGCTGTGGCGAGGGTCAGGTTCCTGGCGTAGAATTCGGCGGTCAGGTAGGTGGTGTGAAACGCGCCTTCGACAAAACGCAGTAAGGGCGGTTCAAAGAAATGCAAAATGGGAATGCGGATGGCAACACCTGCCGCATTAACGATGAAAAACATGCCCAGTTGCCCCATGAGGGGGCGCGAGCGTGATTCGGGGTATGTCCAGAAGCGGTTCCAGGTAAAGTTGCTAAGTACGGCGCAGGTGAACGAGATCGTTCCAGCCAGGACAAGCGACATACCCGCCCAGTGGGAGAGTATGTTCATGATGACAAAGTCAATGACTGCGCCGAGCGTCCCAACCAGGGCAAACCTGATGAAGCGACTGCGCTCTTTTGTATCCGTCAGTATCATGCCAGTCCCAGTTTTTCCTTAAAGAATGGAATGGTGCGGCGGAGTCCCTCCTCAAGCGCGACTTTCGGTTCCCAGTTCAGGATCGTTTGAGCGCGGGTGATATCGGGCTGACGCATTTGCGGGTCGCGCGCGCTGCGGGAATTCTCGTGATACACAATTCCAGCTTGATTGCCCGTGATCTTGTTAATGGCTTCCGCAAATTGCAGGATGCTCATCTCGTGCTGATTCCCGATATTGACGGGGTAATGTTCGTCTGAATACAACAACTTGACAATGCCGTCAATCAAATCCTCAACATAACAGAAGGAACGGGTCTGACTGCCATCCCCATAGACGGTGAGTGGCTGTCCGAGCAGGGCTTGCTTCAGCAAGTTTGGCAGCGCGCGCCCGTCTTCCAAATCCATGCGCGGACCGTAGGTATTGAAAATGCGCACAATACTGGTATTTACATTGTGAAAGCGGTGATATGCCATCGTCAGCGATTCAGCGAAACGTTTGGCTTCGTCGTACACCGCGCGTTCGCCGACCGGGTCCACGTTGCCGGCGTAGGTCTCGGCCTGCGGATGGACTTCAGGATCGCCATAAATTTCACTGGTGGAGGCAAGCAGGAAGCGGGCATTATTTATCCGCGCGACACCGAGACAGTTGTGCGTTCCGAGCGCGCCCGCTTTCATGGTTTGGATGGGCAGGTTGAAGTATCCCGATTTCGATTGCGGGTTCGGGCTGGCAGGCGAAGCAAAATGCAGGATCGCATCCACTTTGCCGGGCACAAAAATATAATTCGAAACATCGCGTTTGTAGAAAGAGAAGTTATCGTTAACTGCAAGATGTGCGATGTTATCCGGGCTGCCTGTAATGAAATTATCCATGCCAATGACTTCATGCCCATCTGCAAGCAGGCGGTCACAAAGGTGGGAGCCGAGAAACCCGGCTGCGCCAGTAATCAAAATTCGCATTCCATAGCCTCTTTTATTTGGATTATTTCCAATCAATTTTTCCGACCAGGCCATCCCCGGTGACCTGATAGGTGTCGCCGCTGCCGCTGTCCACCAGCCAAAGATTGCCCTGATAGACCACTGCCAGAAAATCACCACTCTGCCTCTCAAGCGGCGCAGGTGACCATGCGGGTATTTGTGGCTCAATTCCATTCGCGTCAGCAGGCGGGAAGAGCAGTCTGTTGTTGGAGCCGTCGCGGTCCATCACCATTAGGCGGTAGCGGCTCGTGTCACTTTGTTCAATGAAGATGGATTGCAGGTACGCCACTTGATAGTATTTTTCCCTGCCCTCGGTGCGCATCGGCGAGACAGATGGATAGGAAAACATGCCCGCTGAATTGATGAAGGACACTGCCGCTTCGCTGCTGAACGAGATGGCTGAGAGGTCAAAATAAGGCGACTCCTCGCTGGCAATGGGTGACGGCGCGGGCGCGTGGCTGACGAAGTATAAACTGTTTCCATCCGCGCCCCAGGCGATGGGTGGAATCCAGGCCCAGTCGCTGTGCGTGTTGAGCGGCGTGATGCCCAGAAGTGGTTTGAGATAGCCGCCGTCCTGATCCACCAACCCAATACCATCGGGCCTTGCGTACGCGAGCCTGCCGTCGGGGGCAAAGGCAAAGGACATGCCCCACCAGCCGTACACACCACCGCTATTCGCGCTCAACAACCTGCGCGGACTTCCGCCCGTGATGCTGACGCGGTAGAGGTCATTGTTTGCCTGCCAGCCTGGCGCAGCATTACGCGGCTCGACGGTGGAATATGCTACTGAATTTGAGCCAGGGATCCACGCCGCAAAATGAACGACATTTTTTGCCTGCAATGAGATCAATTTCGGGTCGAGGTTTCTGGCGCGCACCGCCCAGAGGGTGTTAATTTCCTGGTCGGCAGGTTTGTTGGATTTGCGTGTGAAGACCAGGTATTCACCATTGGGCGAAAGTGTGAAGATGCGCCCGTCCAGATCACCCGTGCTGACGATGACGCGGCGGTTGGCGGTGGAGCCTTCCATGATCCATGCATTGCCGCCCGCGAGATACGCCAGCGTGCCGGGGATGTTCAACGGCGCGTAGGACGATTGCGCCCCGACCATAACGATCTCTGGCAGGGATTCCTTTAGTACAACTGTCTTTACGACTGTCTTGCTGATCTCTACATTGTCTTCGAGGATTCTGCGGTAGGTGAGTTCTTCGAGCCCGTTGACGCCCGCCTGCACAAGACGGGTTTCGCCTTCGGCCAGGGTTTCATTGCGGATGATCTGGCGTTCAAAAGGGACGACTACCTGTTCTGTGTCAAACTGTTCGATTACACGGGTGAGAGTAACGGTGTCTCCATTTCCAAGTACCGTGTAAAGCGGTGGTTCGGTTTCATCCAGACTGCCTGTCGCCAGTCCTGCGGTTTGCAGGGCTTGTGACACGGCGCTTCCAACAGGGACGCTGACTTCGCGCGTTAATCCGTCCGCGGTGATGGTGACGGTGATGTCTTCACCGAGTTGCGGTGAACGGCAGGCGAATATCAGCGTGGAAAATGTAAGCAGCGCAAGAAACAGGCGCGGGCGGAGTCTGAGGCGGGGCATGTCGGGTATAATCGCTTCGCTATTTGATGCGCCCTGTCAATGTCATGATGCTGTCTGTGATCGCAATCGATTCCAATCGAAAACCGACTGCGACGGGACCGAATGAGCCCGTGAAGGCTTCGGCAATGATGGCGCTCATGGCGGCAGTGAGTCCTTCAGGTGCGGGGAAGGGGCCGAAGTCGGCAGATGCGATTTCGATCTTGGGCTGCCCCGTAAGTTCATCCACTCCGACGTTCATGGTGATAAGCATGTTGGCGGTGAACCATCCGCGTGTGATTTTGCCGTACATGAGCATTTGACCGTTGCGGAGCAGGATCTGCGGTTCGGTGAATGGCGGGTTTGCCTGCTGTGCCAGTTTATCCACCATGAAGGCGGTGAGCTGGCTTTCGGTAATCTGCAATGAGACGATACCCGTCTCTGCGCCGGCGAGCAATGCCTGTTCAAGTTGGTCGCGCATGCTTTGAGAATCGCTTGGAGATGCGGGCACGGTTTGATCGGGGTAGTCGGGTCCGCCGACGAACATGGAGCACGCCATGGTTGCAAGTACAAGAGATGCCGTGAAAAGATAAAGTGAAATGTTTTTTATTTTCATGGTTTTGATTTCTGGGAACTATATTTTTTAAGCGGAGTAATTATAGCATGAGCGACTCTCAAACACTTTTAGATAATGAATTAAGCCTTTCGGCAAAGATCGAGGCGATGTTGTTCGTTTCTGCCGAACCAGTGCCGGTGGGACAGTTGTCGCAGGCGTTGGATATAACTGCATCGGTGGTGGAACGCGGCTTGAAGGAATTGGATGAAGCCTTGCAGGCGCGCGGTTTGCGCTTGCAGCGAAATGCCGGTCGCGTGCAATTGACCACTGCCGCGGAATTGGCTTTGCTGGTCGAGAAATTTTTGGGCTTGGAGGCGGTTACGCATCTCAGCCGGGCCGCATTGGAGACGCTGGCGATCATTGCCTACCAGCAGCCAGTTACTCGTCCGCAAGTGGACGGGGTGCGGGGTGTGAACAGCGACGGCATGATGAAGAGTTTGCTGGGCAAGGGGCTTATTCAGGAATCGGGCCGCACGGACGGACCGGGCCGCCCAATCCTGTATTCCACCACGCCAGAATTTTTGCAGCATTTTGGTTTGAGTTCCATCATGGAATTGCCGCCGCTGGCTGTACCCACTGAATCGGCATCCGAAACAACGGAATTATTGAAAGGTTAATGTATTAATGCAGGAAAGACTTCAGAAATTGCTCGCCCAGGCAGGATATGGTTCCCGCCGCGCCTGTGAAGTGTTCATCACCGAAGGGCGTGTTCGCGTGAATGGCAAGGTTGCTGAGTTGGGGCAAAAAGCAGATCTTGCCGTGGATAAGGTCACAGTGGACAACAGGGCGCTTGCCAAAACCGAGGCGCTGACCTACATCGCCTTGTACAAGCCACGCAACGTACTCTCTGCCGCCGAGGGACAAGGCGATCGTCAAACGGTGCGTGATCTGATCCCCTTGTTGGGGCATTTGTATCCCGTCGGTCGTTTGGATTTTGATTCCGAAGGTTTGATCCTGATGACCAACGACGGCGAGTTAACCAATAAATTAACGCATCCAAGGTTTGGGCATGAAAAAGAATATCGGGTGTTGGTGGCGCGCCGCCCCGATGAGAAGCAGCTCAATGCGTGGCGCAGAGGCGTGGTGTTGACCGATGGCGATAAAACTGCGCCTGCCGAAGTGAATTTCCTTTCCTCATCGGGCAAAGGCGCGTGGATTCGGGTCATCATGGGCGAGGGGAAGAAGCGCCAGATCCGCGAGGTGGGAAAGTTGCTTGGCTTACCCGTGGTTAAGATTATCCGTTTGCGGATCGGCACATTGAAATTAGGCAGCCTCAAACCACGCCAGTGGCGATATTTGACGGAAGATGAAATCCGCGAGTTGAAGGGTGAGAAGGCTCCGAAGATTGCCGAGAGGGCGAGGCCCAGGAAGCCTGCCAGATAGCGCTCGCTTGTCCTTGCCAAACAAAAACAGCGCACAGAAATTTCTGTGCGCTGTTTTTGTTTGGCATCTCTTAACTCTGGCGAATATCCCAGAACTTCTTGACCACACTGCTTAACGCCTTGGTGACGGCATCCTTTTTCATGCCGTCCACCTTGAAGGTGATGATGCGGGAACTGGCGTCTGGCCCAGCGAACATGCCGAACGAGAGGAAGTTGCCGCCTGCATCTGCGATGGCTTTGGTGACCTTTGCCAATTGACCGGGTTTTTCATCAACCAGTGCAGTCACACGCAGGGCTTTCATGCGTGCGCCCATCAGCTCAAGCAGGACCTTGAACAGATCGGTTTCGGTAATCATGCCGACGATCTTCCCGGAGCGCGTAACGGGCATGCCGCCGATTCTTGAATCTGCCATAATGCGGGCAGCTTCTTCGATGGGCGTGTTCACGTCAATGGTCTTGACCTTTTTGGTCATTACATTCTTCACGGTGACTTTGCTCATCAGGTAATGCATCTCCCACACGCTCAAACTTGTGACGGGGGAAGGGGAGGCGTTCAGCAGGTCACGCTCCGAGATGATGCCAAGCAGCTTCCCGTTTTTAATCACGGGTGCGCGGCGGATCTTTTCCTTTTTGAACAACGCCAGCGCGTCATGGACAGGGGTTTCAGGGGTCACGGAAATAACAGGACGGGACATTCTTTCACCGACAAACATGGTAGCCTCCAGAAGATTTTAGTCTTTATCGTGAAATATATTTCTCTACCGTACATCGAAACGCTCGCGCCGCTGTCCTCGGCGGCGATTTCCGAAGGAATCTTGCGCCGAGGACGGCGCAAGGAGCAAGGTTAGGTTTTGCTCTCATTTGTACGGTAGAGAAAAATATATTACAAATTGATTATACCCAGCGCGGTCACAAATTGCGCTTTTTCAGAAGGGGATAAGCGCAATTTGTACCCTACGGGCATGATATGACCGTGGGCATTATATAGTCAAAACCTCGCAATTGAAAGTCACTAATTCGGAGTGAAAAAGGTCACTTTGCGAATTCCTTGATGACCCTCGCCATGTGTTTCGCATGTTGGGTATACAAATCAATGCGGATGTTTTCGTTGGGGGCGTGGGCTTTTGTATCGGGGTAGCCCAGTCCCATCGTCACAACGGGCAGGCCGAGGTCATGCACGAACGGATAACTTGGACCCGAACCGCCGATCATGGGGACAATTTCCATCTTCGCGTCATACACATCCTCCGCCGTGTCCAGGACGATCTTCACGAACGGGTCATCGGGGTCGGTGCGGGCGGCGGGTTCGCCTCCGAGGAAATTAATTTGCACATCGCTGAAACCTTCTGCATCAAGATGGGCGCGCAGTTTTTTCACAATGTCCTGCGGCATTTGCCCCGGCACAAGGCGGAAATCCACCTTGGCGGAGGCGAAAGCAGGCTGGACGGTTTTCGAGCCAGGTCCCTGATAGCCGCTGGTCAGACCGCAGATGGTGCAGGTCGGCACGAAGACTTCTTCCATTTTTAAATCCGTGCCGCCGGTGAGACCCTTGATGAATTCCTTTGCGCCGTAACGGCTCTTGTATTCATCTGCCACATCAGGAAGCGCATCCATCAACTCGCGATCTCGCGCGGACGGCTGGATGATATTGTCGTAAAAACCCGGGATGCGAATCGCTTCATCTGGACCCTTGAGACTGGCCAGCGCCCAAGTGAGTCTCCACGCCGCATTAGGCAGGATGCTGCCACCCAACCCCGAATGGACATCCGTGCTCAAGGCAGTCACCGACAACTCCACATAGCAAATGCCGCGCAAGCCGAGATATTGCATGGGCTTGTCGCGATGATCCACGCCGCCAAATTCCCACACGCAGGCATTGGCTTTGAGCAACTCAAGGTTCTCTGCAATGAAATCGTGAAGATGAACACTGGAAGTTTCCTCTTCGCCTTCGATGATGAATTTGATATTGCAGGGCAGTTCACCGTCTTCATCGAGGATCGCGTCAATGGCATGCAAGCGTGATGTGAGGTGACTCTTGTCATCGCTCACGCCGCGCCCGTACATTTTCCCATCGCGGATGACAGGCTCGAACGGCGGGCTATCCCATAATTCCAGCGGCTCTGGCGGCTGGACATCGTAATGATTGTAGATCAGCAGGGTTTTGTCGCTTTTGCCTTTTCGCTCGCCAAAGACAACAGGTGCGCCATCGGTTTCCATAACCTCGGCGGTGAAGCCGCGTTTCTCCAGCATCTCCTTCACCATGGCGGCGCATTCCTTCAGTCCCAAATTCTGCGCGCTGATGCTGGGCTGGGATACATAGCGCTTTAGCTCCTCCAGGCTCTGGTCAAGGTTTTTGTCGAGATACGAATCTATCTTTTTATAGTTGCTCATGATTTCTCCTTTTCTAAACTTGTTTTCAACCAGGATTTTTAACGCAAAGGCGCAAAGACACAAAGTTTTATCTGTTGTCTTCCAAGCCATTTACCACGCGATGAATTCCGTGTTTAACGAGTCTTTGTCCAAAATTAATCACAATGCCAAGCTTTAAATCCGTCAGCCGCAAGTAGGTTAAGAGTTGAGATTCAAAAATGGGATTATAAGTGGTGACAGCTTTACATTCGACAATCACCAACCCGCCAACCAACAAATCAAGTTTCAAAGGCGCGCTGATCGTCTCGCCCTTGTAAACAATTGGGACGTTTTTTTCTTTTTCCACTTGCTGACCACGTCTGCGGATTTCGATAATCATCCCGTCGCGATACACACTCTCCAACAAACCAGGTCCGCCCAATGTGCGATGAACTTCAATTGCAGCATCTACAATGATTCGGCTAAGTTCATTTTCATGCATAGGTTCTCCAATGAAAACATATTTTTCTTTGCGCCTTCGCGGCTTTGCGTTAAATTCCGAGGTGCGGTAATCCGCCATGTCATTCATAGAAACTTGCAATCCAGTCAATTGAGTACGCGCCTGCAAATGCGAACATCGCCATTTTGATGATCTGTCCGATCCAACAGAAGAGCAGGAATTTCCAAAACTTCATTTTTGCCATGCCCGCTGCCACGCCGGCAATATCAAAGAACGGATTAGGAATGGCGGAAAGAACGAGGATTGCCCAGCCGCCATATTTTTCGATCCACGGGTGGATTTTCTCATACACATCCGTTCGCTCGACAATAGCCTGTCCGCTGAAGCCTGCCAGATAGCCGGAAAGTTCGCCCAGCGCGCCGCCTGTCCCTGCCGCCAATGCCACGCCGATGGGGTTGAAGATACTTCCCATTGCAAAGACCACCGCCACCCCTGGCGCAGGCAGGAATATAGTTGCATTTGCCAACAAGGTAACAAGGAAGATCCCAGGGTAGCCATACGCCGCAAACTCCTCCACGCGGTCACGGATGCTGTAAATGTAAATCGTGATGCCAATGACAGCCAAAATCGCAACGATGCGCAGGATATTCGTGGCGGCGCTGTTCGCGGGTTTGGAAGTTTTTAGATTTGCAAGTTGCGCTTCGCTTACAGGCATATTTTCTTTTTTCTTTTTACTTTTTACGCCTTTTTTTGTCGCAACCTTTGAACCTTTCAACTTTCCAACTTGTAACTTTTTAACTTTCTTCGATGGTGACACGGATGATCTTCACTGCCGGCGCGTTGACGTTGCCCGGGTCGCGCTC
>JAUXWL010000141.1 GCA_030680155.1 Anaerolineales bacterium | reverse complement strand
CGATTATTGCCATTGTGGTTGCAGCGTTTGCGCTGGGATATTTTGCGCTTATTACCGATGCCGCCGCCTACGGGGGGAGCGCACCCGAGACTTGCGCAAACTGTCATGCCATGGATTCGCAGTATGAAAACTGGTATCACGCGGGGCATTCCAATTGGGCGAAGTGTACCGACTGTCATCTGCCGCACGATAATTTCGTGGTGTATTACGCCGAAAAAGGGCGGCAGGGCGCAAAGGACACTTATGCCTTTGTGACGGGGAATATTCCAACGATGATCCGCGCGGAAGAGAAAACCAAGGAGATCGTGCAGGCGAACTGTATCCATTGTCACGAAGACTCGGTTGAAAACATTGTAATGGGGGCGCAGGAATTTGACCGCTACTGTTGGGACTGTCACCGTGATGTGGCGCATGGCGTACGCGGCGGTTCAGGCGCGCCTTTCCAGGACTCTAATCTTTATCCGATCAAATAAGGAGAATGCTTCATGAAACAATATTCAACTCTCATTCTGGCGGGTTTGGTGATCGTGCTGGCCGCCGCTTTGGTTGGCGTGCTGACGTATGTGAATAATCATCCCGCCGAACAGCGCACATTCCAGCCGCTGGTGCAAATTGCCCAAATGGAACCTGACTCTGCGGTGTGGGGCGTCAACTTCCCCAACCAGTATGATTCATTTATGAAGACCAGGACCAATAATCAAGATACTACCTTTGCCGGTTCTTCGCAGTTTTCATGGCTGGAACGCGACCCGCGCCAGGTCATCCTTTTTGCTGGATATGCGTTTAGCAAGGATTACAACGATGACCGTGGTCACGCCAATGCCTTGCAGGATGTACGCGAGACGAAACGCCTCAACCTCGACGAGAGCAATCCTGCCCGTACCCCGGGCACATGCTACTCCTGTAAATCTTCCGATAACCCGGGTCTGTGGGACCGTCTCGGTATGGAAGCATACGACAAAATGTCCTTTGTGGAACTTGGCAAGCAGATCAATGAACCCATCGGCTGTGCCAACTGCCATGATGCCGAAACGATGCGCCTGATCGTCACCAACCCTGCACTGGAAGAAGCCCTCGAACGTCAGGGCAAGGATTGGACGACCTTCACCCGTCAGGAAATGCGCACGGTTGTCTGCGCGAACTGTCACGTTGAATACTATTTCAAGGGCGATGGAAAATATCTCACCTTCCCATGGGATAATGGCACGAAGGTCG
>JAUXWL010000128.1 GCA_030680155.1 Anaerolineales bacterium | reverse complement strand
TCACGGGTTCAAATCCCGTCGACGCCTCTAAGAGCGAGTCCGTAGTAGTACAGTGCAAGGTCGGTATTTCCACGAGGAAAAATCAGGCGCAAATCAGCGGCTTTTCCTCCCAACCCTGCGCTGTACTATTAGATTGGGCTCGTTTTTATTTTATGACTCTTTGGTATTTCGCATGGAACAACCCATATATGGGGGGCGCTCCGATTGGGCAAACCAATACCACGGTCAAACTCCAAAACCACATGTTTTAATTAACTCACCTTACACAGGTTACTCAGTACCGCGACATTCATGTCGTGTATTTTGCGAGATAAATCCCGCGCTACTGCGTAACATCAACTAATTAATACAGACAACCAACTCCCCACATCACCCACTAACAGAACTCTTACACCGCCGAACATTCCCCAGTGATAAAATAATGCAGTCCCATGTCCATCATCCCATCCATGCTCCCGGACTTTCGTGTCCGCCAGAGAGATTATCTGCTCGAAATCTCGCGCGCGCTCACACAGGAACTCGACCTCGAGAAACTGTTGGCGCGCATTTTAAGTATCTCGATTGAAATGCTCGCGGGGCAGGCCGGACTGATCGCGCTCAAGCTGCCCGACGGCTGGCGCGTCGCTGCGGCGCATGGCATCGCTCCGGCATTTCTCTCCTACTTAACCCCGCTGCTCGCCGAGGAAAAAGTTCGCGAACTGGATGTGCGCGAACTCAACCGCATGTTAAAAGAAATGACCTACACCGCCAGCAGGGGCATCTTGAACGGCACAGGCTTGCCCCTCTCCACTCATGGACAGGTCATCGGCGTCATCTTCATCTTCCGCAATTATCCCGATCTATTCACCCCGAACGACCGCGTACTCTTACAATCCTTCGCAGACCAGGCCGCCATTGCGGTTTTCAACGCGCAGCTATACGGCCAGATCTCCTATGAAAAGAAACGCCTCGACGCCCTGCTGGATTCCGCCGCCGACGGCATTCTCATCCTCGACTCAAACCTGGACATCGAACGCTGCAATGAAGCCTTTGAAAAACTCTTTGGCCAAACCCGCGAAGAGATCACAGGCAAACCGCATACTGAAATCATCCGCTGGAAAAAAGAACCGCAGGGGAAAACGCTCGAAGAATCCGTTTCAGATGGCTGGCCGCTCACACCAAATGCCACGCTGTACGTGGAAGGCGACCTCGGACGCCCGCAGCCCCAGCCGCTGCCCGTCGGCATTACCTACGCTCCCCTGCTTTCAGAAGAAAACAAACTCCGCAATGTCATCGTCAGCGTGCGCGATATTACGCATTTCAGAACCGCAGATGAGATCAAAGCGACATTCATTTCCATCGTCAGTCATGAACTGCGGACTCCCGTGGCGCTGATCAAAGGCTATGCGTCCACCCTGCGGCGTGCCGATGCCAAATGGGACAAGCACACCATCAGCGACTCGCTGGCTGTCATCGAAGAAGAGGCAGACCGCCTGTCCAAAATGATCGATGATCTGCTGGATGCCTCGCGGTTACAGGCGGGAGGTCTCAGCTTGAATCATGCCGACGTCTCACTGCCCAGCCTGGCGTTAAGAGTGACCGAGCGGTTCGCGTCCCAATCGCCAAAACATAAACTCGTCACCGACTTCCCCGAAAAATTCCCGGTTATTCTTGGCGATGAAAACCGCCTGGAGCAGGTGCTTTCCAATCTTGTGTCGAACTCGTTGAAGTATGCATCCAAAGGCGAGATCAAGGTCAGCGGAACCGTGCGCCCCGACCAGGTTGTCATTTGCGTCAGCGATGAGGGTCCGGGCATCGAAGCCAAGGACATCCCACATATCTTTGACCGCTTTTATCGCTCGACCAATGCCGTGAAGCAGACGAAGGGGGCTGGATTGGGACTGTACCTGACCCGCGCCATCGTGGAAGCACACGGCGGGCGCATCTGGGCGGACCCTGTACCTGATTCCGGCGCCCGAATTTGTTTCTCCCTGCCGCGTTGATGTGTCAGGTCTTAATCGAAATGGTAAAATCATTCAATCAATTCAGAAAAGGATAAATCCATGTCTCAAACCATTCCTCCACGAAATAAAGTGAACAAGAAATATACATGGAACGCCGAGAGTGTTTTCAAATCTCCCAAGCAATGGGAAACGGCGCTCAAAGCTGTTTTGAAGGATATACCCAGTGTCAAAAAGTTCGAGGGCAAACTCGGACAAAGCCCTGCATCGTTACGAAAGGGCATGCAGGCAATCGAAGCCCTGATGCTGCGCGCGCAGACCATCTATATGTATGCGCAGTTTGCCTATGCAGTCGATACCACCAACCAGGCATCTGGCGGGATGGTCGGCAAGGCGCAGAGCATGTTCGGACAGGTTTTTGCGGCGGTTGCGTTCCTCAACCCTGAACTGCTAAAGATCGGCAGGAAGAAACTTGAAACATGGATGAAGCAGGATAAAAAACTTGCCGTCTATCGCCAGAATATCGATGACCTCTTCCGCCAGCAGGCGCATGTCCGTTCGGGAGAAGTCGAGGAAATCCTTGGCATGTTGGCCGACCCGTTCGGTGGACCTTCCAACAGCACCAGCATGATGGTGAATGCCGATTTCAAATTCACACCTGCCACCGACAGCAAGGGCAGGAAGATCGAAGTCACCCAGAGCAACTTCTACTCGACCCTGCTCGAACACTCCGACCGCAAAGTTCGTCAGACCGCATTTGAAAGCTATCACGACAAGCATCTCGAATTCAAGAATACGCTGGCCGCCAATCTCGCTTCGTCCATCAGCGCCAATGTATTCAACATGCGCGCCCGACGGTTCGACACCACGCTTTCGGCTTCCCTGTTCAATAACAACGTCCCTGAAGCGGTCTTCCATAACCTGATCAACACCTTCAAAAAGAAACTGCCTGTCTGGCATCGCTATTTTGAAATTCGGCGCAAGGTATTGAAGTTAAAGCAGGTCGAATACTATGACATGTGGGCGCCAATCGCGAAGAAGAAGGTCAGAATTCCATTTGAAAAAGCAGTGGATTACATCAGCGAGAGCCTCGCGCCGCTTGGCAGCGAATATGTGGACACACTCCGTAAAGGCTGTCTCAAAGAACGCTGGGTGGACTCCACGCCCAATATCGGCAAGATGAATGGCGCATTTTCCTACGGCTCCCCCAGCACCCACCCCTTTATCATGATGTCCTACACGGATGAAGTCGGCAGCATGAGCACACTGGCGCACGAACTGGGACATTCCATGCACTCCTATTTGACCTGGAAAAACCAGCCGTACGCCTACTCTGGCTACTCGCTTTTTGTGGCAGAGGTCGCTTCGAACTTCAACCAGGCCATGATGCGCGGACATTTACTCAATACCATCAAGGACAAAAATTTCCTGATCGCATTGATCGAAGAAGCCGTGGGCGGGAATTTCTTCCGCTACTTCTTCCAGATGCCCACCCTCGCGCGCTTCGAACTGGAAACACACCAGCGCGCCGAACGCGGCGAACCGCTCACCGCCGATTCGATGCAGGACCTGATGGCGGATCTGTTCACCGAGGGATTTGGTCCCAAAGTGAAGATAGACCGCCCACGCGTGGGCATGGTCTGGTCTACATTCGGACATCTCTTCGCGGATTACTACGTCTATCAATACGCGACGGGCATATCCGGTGCGCACGCCCTTTCCGGCAAAATTCTGCGCGGCGAACCGAACGCAGCGGAAAATTATCTGGGCTTCCTCAAATCAGGCTCCTCCGCCTATCCGCTGAGTGTGTTGAAGAGCGCCGGCGTTGACCTGGCCACCCCGAAAGCAGTGGAAGAAACCTTCGCAGTGATGGAAGGGTATATTGACCGGCTCGAAGAGTTGGTCGGATAATTCGTTAGGAAGTCTGAAAGTCGGATAGTTCGTCGTTACGCATCGCGGATTACAGAGTATGTAATGCGTGATGCGTAATCCGTAAAATCCTCAACCCAAAATCTGAAATCGGAAATAATTAAATGGCTCAAACCACAATCGCATGTCCACGCTGTAAACAGATGATCCAGGCAAATGTCGAGCAGTTGTTCGATGTGACTGCCGACCCGCAAGCCAAACAACGGCTGTTGAGCGGACAATCCAATAACGCCCAATGCCCCTTCTGCGGGTATCAGGGACGGCTTGCCACGCCCGTTGTGTATCATGACAACGACAAGGAACTCCTGCTCACCTTCTTCCCATCTGAACTGATGCTGCCGATGAATGAGCAGGAAAGAATGATCGGTCCGCTCATCAAACAGGTGACGGATCGCCTGCCGCCCGAAAAGCGCAAGGGCTATTTGCTCAGTCCGCAAGCCAACCTGACGTATGAATCCATGCTGGAGACGATCCTTGGCAAAGACGGCATCACCCCCGAAATGATCAAGGGACAGCAGGAGCGCGTCCAATTCATGGAACGGCTGATGCAGGTCACCACCAAGGATGTGCGTTCCGAGTTGATCAAGCAAAACGAAAAGATTATTGACGACCAGTTCTTTGCCCTGTTCAGCCGCATCGCACAGAGCGCCATGCAAAGCGGACAGGAGCCCATCGCGCGGACGTTGATCGAGATCCAGACCCAACTGCTGGAAGAGACCGCGTACGGACGCCAGTTGAAGGAATCTGTCGGGGAACTGGAGGCAGCCCAAAAGGTACTGCAAGATGCGGGGCAAAACCTGACGCGCGAATCACTGCTGGATTTCGTCCTCGCAGCGCAAACGGATGCCCGCATCCGCGCGTATGTCTCCCTGGCCCGGGCGGGGATGGATTATATGTTCTTCCAGACCTTGAGCGAAAAGATCGAAAAAGAATCGGGCGAAGAGAAAACGAGACTCGAAGGCATTCGCGAAAAGCTGTTGGGCTTTGTGGATGAAGTGGATAAACAAATGGAAGCGCGTTTCAAGCAGGCGCAGCAGTTTGTCGAATCCCTGCTGGCGCAGGATGACATCGAAAAAGCAACACAGGAAAATCTGGAAGGGTTCACACAGGATGCGGTGGAGATCGCCCAACAGATGCTGCGACAGGCTTCAGAGAAAAATGATTATGCGCGCATGGGCAAACTACAAAAGATGATCCAGGTGCTGCAAACAGCCAGCGCGCCGCCAGAAATGATGTTCATCGAGCAGTTGATCCAACTGCCGGATGCGGCGGCAATCGAAGCGGCGCTGACCCAAAACAATGAAATGGTGACCCAGCAATTGCTGGACACACTCACAGGGCTGGCAGGTCAAATGGAATCCCAAGGCGACAACCCCGAAGCAAAGGCAATGGCGGAGAAGTTGGGCGAGGTCTACAAAGTTGCGCTCAAGTATTCGATGAAGAAGAACATGGGGTAGGACAAAGTTAAAAAGTGACGGTCATCTTGAAGATGACCGTCACTTTTTTTATCTCAATCCTTCAAAGAAATCCGTTTCGATCTTCCTGCCCCCATTCACCAGACTAAATGCGCGATAAAACGTTCCCTGCTTCGCAAGAATGGGGACGGCGGTATCTTCGTCCAGTTCAACAAGACGGCCGATGGAACCGAGTTGGGTTTGGTGGCAATGAATGGCCCGCCATGCAATGCGGCAATAGTCAGTGGTGTCGATGCGGGTGGTGATCATCCACTCGTGCCAGGGATTTTCGCCGCGCACTTGTCCGTCCACAGGGAAGGTCATGTCATCCATAAATGGGGCAACAAGTTCGATAAACCCCATGCTGTCCACCATGTAATATAGTTTTGAAACCCGATAGGCGGGCAGGTTTTCAGCGTCTTTGTAGGACGAGTCCGCGGCGCAGACGATGGCGGCGGTGGTGAATTGTCCGATGGCGATGTGGTCGGGATGCCCGTAAATTCCGTCGTGCGGAAATGTCACCACCACTTGCGGCTGGATTTTGCGGATGTGTGTGACGATCCTGCTGATGGCTTCGGCATGGTTGGCTTGATCCACATCCCCATCAATATAGCCGAGAAAGGAAAGGCTCTGGATTCCCAAGAGCGCGGCGGCGTTTTCCAACTCGCTGGTGCGGATTTTGCCGAGTCCTTCCAAGCCTGGGAACTGCTCCTCGGGACCCGACCAGCCTCTCTCGCCGCGTGAAGCGCAGACGAGGTGAGTCTCCACTCCTTCGGCGGAGTATTTTGCAAACGTCGCCCCCATTCCCATCGATTCATCGTCAGGATGCGCAAAAACGCCGAGTAGTTTTAGTGGACTCATACAATACCTCTAAAATGATGGTATGGTTTTATCGCGTGGAAACTTTTTTCAGCGTATCAGGCGTGATGTTATAGGCTTTTGCGAACCCAGCCACATATCGTCCGCCGCGCGGTTGGATATGCCAGAAGTTAAAATCCGAAAGTTTGAATAATTGCTCTGCTTCGGGGAAGCGCGCCAGATATTGCTCTTTGAGCGGCGTATAACCAGGTTCCCCATTTTGAATGGACTCAACCGTGCCGCGAATGGACACACGCGCCAACGTCTGTGGATCTTCCCTGCCGTCATCCGTCTCGCAAATGAGCAAGCTAACGCGTTTATCCTTTTGCATATCCACGGTGTGTTGGGCCAGACGGCTGGCGAAAATATGGAACGCAGAAAAATCATCCGTTGTAGTGAACGCCACCATCGAGGTCTGAGGCGCTTCGTCGCGCATAGTGGCAAGAGTGGCAATGCGGGTATTTCGGATCAGGTGTGCTAGAAGTTTTTCTGATTGGGCATCCATGCTGTCGAATTATTCTCCAATGGGCGGGTTATCCAAACGGACACCATGTCCGCGTACTGTGTTGATGTATTGATGGCTGGGGTCGAGCACCGCCAGCCTGTCGCGCAGGCGGCGGATCAGGGCATCGAGCGCCTGGTCGGAGACACCGGCCATTTGCTCCTGCCCCCACACTACGGCGACAAGATCGCTGCGGTTGATGACCTGTCCCTGTTTTTCATATAACATCCATAATAACTTGAACTGCTGGGCGGATAATGGCGGCATGACCTGCTGCTGGTTTACCCACACCTGCCGCGACTTTTGATCCATCAATAAACGTCCCGAACGCGCGCCGCTTTCTGCAAGCGGCATGGTGGCGTCGGATGTCAAAAAGATAAATTGCTGCGCAAGTGCGATGCCAAGCAGGTCGCCATCCTGTAGCATGACGGGACTGGCCAACTCAACCCCATTGTGATTGGTCCCGTTCTTGCTCCCCAGATCCTCAATGGTGACCCCTTCGGCATTTGGCGTAATGCGTGCATGGAAGCGGGATACCTGCCTGTCCTGCACCTGCACATCACAACTCGGATCACGCCCGATCATCAATGTGTGGCTTACCTGCCAGCGCTCTCCCTTTAGGGGGCCGTCCTGCGCAACAAGAATGGGAAATTCCTCATCGTGTTCCATAACTCTCCTCAAAGACCGCCAACGGAATTATGACACTCTACATCCGCAAAGGCGTTTATAATATAGCAGAAAAGCGGCAATCTGTGCATGATTATATTGTAAATTTCATGTTCTCAATATAAAGGTGATATACGCCGAAAACATCACTTCATCCACAGAATCCGCTGGCAACAAAAGGAGAAGATTTGCCCCAATCGTTGAAGACTGGGGAGATCCTGCGTGAACGCTACAAGATCCGCGAACAAATCGGACAGGGCGGCACGGGCAGTATTTACCTTGCGGAAGATATCCGCCTGCAAGGACGCCTTTGCGCGCTAAAGGAAGTTGAGCACAACCAGGTTCTCCCAAATGAAATCCTTACCCAGGCACGCGAGCAATTCTTTCGCGAGGCTTCTGTTCTTGCGCGCCTCGACCACCCCAACCTGCCCAAAGTTTCAGATTACTTCTCGGAAGAGACCTACGACTATCTCGTAATGGACTATGTGCCCGGCAAGGATCTGCGTGAACGAATGCAGGAAGCCCGCCGCAATAAAACCTTCCTCTCTGAAAATGAAGTCCTGCGCTGGGCGGCGCAGATCGCCGATGCGCTGAACTACCTCCACAACCAGGAACCGCCCATCGTTCACCGCGACATCAAGCCGAGCAACATCAAGATCACGCCCAGCGGATTGGTCAAACTGGTGGATTTTGGTCTCGTCAAGATCATGGCGCCCGACGAAGTCACCATTACCGTGATCCATGGGCAGGGAACCGCGCTCTACACACCGCTCGAGCAATACGGCGGTGATGACACGCATACCGACCCAAGAGCGGATGTTTTTTCCTTTGGCGCGACACTTTATCACCTTCTGACCAATGAACCGCCTGCCGAAGTACGCAAACGCTTCTTAACCAGCCGCAGCCTGATCCCGCCCAGACAGATCAACCCCAGCCTCAGCCCGCACGTGGAAAGAGCTATCTTGTGGGCAATGTCGCTGCACCCCGACAATCGTCCGCCGAACGTGATCGCTTTTCGCAATGCATTAATCGGCAAGCAGGATATTCCACCTCAGCCGAGCATCAACCAGCTAAGTTTCGAAGCGCCACCCATTACCATCTTCCCCACCGAACAGATCGCTGGATATGTTGCGGCTGGATTATTCCTGATCGGGTTGGTCACGACGTTAATTAGGTAATTTATCCGGTTTTCGCCTTTTCGATCATTCTGCAAAACGAACACAGGTCAGGTGTGGATGTCGGCTGACCGCATTGGGGACATGGATGCAAATGCGCCTTTTCAATATCCTTCTCGATAAATAAGTTCCCGCTTTGTCGCGCTTCAAGAAATCTGGTGTAAAACGTCAGCTTTGCACCGGGGCGGGCGGTCTCCAATTGATTCAATGCTTCCTTATAGAATATCTGCTGCGACCCTTCTGCAAACGGACATTCATCATAGATATACTCAATGCCGCGTGCAATGGAATAGGCGGTCATTTCGCGCTCGTAGAAACGGCACAACGGCTTGACCTTGCGCGCCAGTCCATCCGATTCAGGCAGGACGGGTCCCTGACGGAGCAGGTATTCCGCCGACCAATGCAAGGTATTGCCGAACAAGACAGCCGCTTCGTCATCAAGATTATGCCCGGTGGCGAGCACGTCATACCCCAGGTCCCGTGCGATGCGGTTCATTTCGTGGCGTTTGGCTAATCCGCACACAGAACACGGTTTGCCATGACCACGATGACTGACCAGCGACAGCGTGGGAATGGAATATCCATATTCCTGCTCGATGTTGACCACATGCAGTTTGAGGTTATTTGCCTGCGCGAACTCTTCCGTCAACCGATGAGATTCATCCGAATAATCAATCCCTCCGTCAATGCCGAGCGCCAGATACAGTCCGTCCGCTTGATAGCCAAGACGGGTGAGAATGTCCCACAACGCCAGTGAATCTTTGCCGCCCGAAACTGCCACGAGGATCTTTTCATCCTTCGTGAACATGCGGTATTTCTTAATGAACCGCTCGGTCTGTTCGGGGATCCACTCAAGGTAATGTTCCTTGCACAACGCCAGCCTGTGCTGACGCATATTGATCGAGGCTTTGCCTCCACACTTGCGGCACTTCATCGTGCGCCCCCTGAAATCACTGCGATCAACTTGATCACATCCCCATTTCGCAAAATCTCATCCTCGGTGATCAACTCACCATCACGGGTGGCAATCACGGATTCGGGGACGATATTGCTCTTTTTCAAAGCATCCAGCAGGGACATGCCCGCCTTAACTTCATATTCCTTATTTCGCAAAATCAATTTCGCCGTCATTTTTTCTCCTACAGGGATTTTCGATTCTACCATGCCCAATCCCCCACTTGACATTCATCTATCCATGCCGTAGCATAGCGCTATGCGAATAGGAATGATGGTTGACAGTTACAAGCCGTATATCAGCGGCATTACGAACTACGTCGAGATCAACAAACAGTATCTCGAACAGGCGGGACATGAAGTCTTCGTCTTTACCTTCGGCGACCTTGATTACATAGACAATGAAAAGAATATCGTCCGCAGCCCTGGGGTGCCGCTGGCCGATACGGGCTTTTATCTTTCCATGCGCTACTCGCGCGCCGCGAAGAAACTCGTGCAAACCATGGATGTTGTCCATGTACATCACCCCTTCCTGAGTGGGCGCCTCGCCCTGCGCTATTGCCGTCCGTTGGGTATCCCCATC
This sequence comes from Anaerolineales bacterium, assembly GCA_030680155.1. Taxonomy (GTDB): domain Bacteria; phylum Chloroflexota; class Anaerolineae; order Anaerolineales; family Villigracilaceae; genus Villigracilis. The sequence continues at coordinate 4,420 of JAUXWL010000128.1, read as the reverse complement.
GTTTTCACCAATCACACCCGCTACGATCTCTACGCGCAGGCTTATCTGCCGCTCATGCCCGATGAAGTCAGCCACGGACTCTTGCAGGCCTACATGCCGCCCTTCTGCAAAGCAGTGGACCTTGTCATCACGCCCTCGGCAGGCATGGAAAAAGTCTTGCGCGAACTCAATGTGGAAGGCAGGATCGAGATCCTCCCAAACGGCGTGGACTTGCAAAATTTTCACAATGCCGTGCCGGTATCACGTGCGCAATTTGGTTACAAAGACGACGACATCCTGCTCGTGTATGCAGGGCGCATCGCGTTGGAAAAGAACATTCCGTTTTTGCTCGAATCTTTTTCAGGAGTTGCCAAAGCTCTCCCAAACGTGCATCTCATCCTCATCGGCGGCGGCACGCAGCAATTTGAAGCAGAGATCCGCACGCTCGTAAAAGATATGGATGTTCCCCGCCGTGTGCGGCTGGTCGGCAAAATCCCTTACGACCAACTGCCCGCCTACCTTGCAATGTGCAATATTTTCGTCACGGCCTCGATCACCGAAGTACATCCGCTTTCCGTCATTGAAGCGATGGGTGCGGGACTGCCCACCATGGGGGTCGATTCCGTCGGTGTGGGAGATACGGTGGAGGATGGTAAAACGGGATTTCTGGCGACACATGACCTGCCCGCCTTCACCGCCAAACTCACCCGCCTCTGCCTTGACGTGAACCTGCGCGAGCAAATGAGCATTTCCTCACGGGAGGCATCTTCCGCGTATGCCATCGAACGCACCACCAGTCTTATGCTCCAGCAGTACGAACGAATGGTGGTGGAAACAAAATCTCGCAAGAGTAGCTGGCGTGCCCGACTGCGCGGGTTTTTGGAACAGCTCAAGTCATGACGAGTCACAATCAGCGTGTAGGCGCCTGGGGTGAGGAGACAGCCGTCGGCTATGTAGCGAAGCGCGGGTTTGACGTCATCGCGCGCAACGTCCGCACGCCGTATGGCGAGATCGACATCATCGCCAGGCAGGAGGATGTCACAGTTTTTATCGAAGTAAAAACGCTCACATCCAGCAGGGATTTTCTGCCTGAGCATCAGATCACTGCCCGCAAGCGTGAACACATGCTAAACGCCGCCCAGCATTACGCCGCTGCAAACGGAATTGACCACTGGCAGATCGATGTGATCGCCGTGGAAGGCAAACCTGATACGGAGCCTGTCATCACCCATTTTCAAAACGCGTTGTAAACATCCCACTGGTATATAATATCCACGATCATATCATGCCCGTAGGGTACAAATTGCGCTTTCCCGCTTCTAAAAAAAAAGCGCAATTTGTGACCGCGTTGGGTATAATTTCAAAAGCGACTAATATTACAGCGCAAGGTTGCTCCCTGCGCCGTCCCCGGCGCAGGCGTTTTCCAGCAACACGCCGCCGGGGATGTATGCCCAGATATGGGTATGTATGCCCAGATATGGGTACGGCGGCTTTGAGCCTGAGTATAATTTCAAAAGCGACTAACAACCCCGCACATTTCCATAGCTCGAATCGAAATGTGCGGGCAAAAAGGAGAGTAGTATGGCAAACCTCATTGGACCCGATGTTAGTTTTTACCAGGACGATCCCCAAACCCCGCAAGGCATAGACTTTACAAAAATGCGTCAGAACGCGGGCTATGTCATCATCCGCGCAGGACAGAATCTGTGGTCAGACCGTGATTTCAAGGTCAACTGGCGCGAGGCAAAACTGGCTGGGTTGCCGCGCGGCTCCTATTGGTTCTACGATAGCCGCATCGACCCAAAAAAACAGGCGGAGTTGTGGGTCTCGCTTTTCAGCGGGGATTTTGGCGAACTGCCGCTTTGGGCGGATTTTGAAGATAATTATGGCGGCGGATTCAAGGGCTGGAAGAATTGGTACAACTTTATCGAACGCGTCAAGGAACTTGCCCCGGGGCGCGAGATTGGGATTTATACCGCTTATTACTACTGGGTTGAAAATACGGTTTCCGTCGGTATTCCCAACGCATCGCTTCAATATTTCAAACAATACCCGCTGTGGATCGCAAACTATGGCGTGACCAAACCGCTCGTCCCCAAGCCATGGGACGATTGGACTCTCTGGCAGTTCACCGACAACGGCGATGGCTTCATCTACGGCGTCGAAAGCAAGAACATCGACCTGAACTATTTCAACGGCGACGCCGCAGCGTTCAAACAGCGCTTCAACGTCACCGACATGCCCATCCCCGACCCGCAGCCGCTGAGTAAATATTTCCGCGTCACCGTTCCATCCCTGAAGGTGCGTTCTGGCGCGGGCTTATCTTTCAATCAGATCGGCAGCATCCTCCTCAACGAAACCGTCGAGGAAATCGGCGCAAACTCAGACCGTACCTGGCTGAACATCCGCAAACTGGATGGGAGCCTGACCGGCTGGAGTTTTGGCGCCTACCTCCAGCGGATCAGCGCCCCGCTTCCAGATCCGACGCCAGATCCTGATCCCACGCCCGAGCCTGAACCTGAACCGACCACGACCTGGCATCGCGTGACCACCGCATCCCTGCGAGTGCGCGAGGGACCCAGCACATCCTTCCCGCAGGTTGGCAGTATCGTATTGAACGAAGTGGTAAAGGAACTACGCGCAAATACAGACCGCTCCTGGATTAACATCGAAAAAGCAGACGGCAGTTTGGAAGGTTGGGCCGCTGGCGAGTATTTGGTAAAAACAACCGCGCCGACACCCACACCCGAGCCCGAACCAGAGCCTGAACCGACACCAGTCGTCAATTGGTATCAAGTCACGACAGCGTCGCTGCGGGTGCGCGAAGGACCCGCCACAACCTTCGCCCAAATCGGCAGTATCGTGCTGAATGAAATAGTGGAAGAGATCGGTGCAAATGCAAACCGTTCCTGGCTGCAAATTCGCAAGGCAGATGGTAGTCTGACCGGGTGGTGCTCCAGTGAATTCCTGCAAAAAACAGCCGCCCCCATACCTGAACCTCCTCCAGAAGAAGAGGATGAGAACTGGTATCGCGTCACGGCGTCATCCTTGAAAGTGCGCGAAGGCGCAGGCCTGGAGTTTGATTCGATTGGGCTGGTCTATTTCGGCGAGTTGGTCGAAAAGATCGGCGCCACCACAGACGAGTCCTGGCTGAAAATTCGCAACCAGAACGGGACTTTAACTGGCTGGTCGTCCAGTTCCTATCTGATCAGCATCCATGCACCCACCCCCACCGAACCGCCTGTCACGCCGCCAGTAGCGGAGCACCAGGACAAAACCTGGTATCGGGTCAATACAACGGCCCTGAACGTGCGCGAACAGGCAAATCCAAACAGCAAGATCGTGGGGAGAGTGGTAAAGAACGACACCCTGCCTGCATTGGATGATGCGAGCGATTCAAACTGGGTGAAGATCGAACGGCTGGATGGGCTGACAGGCTGGTGCGCGAAAAGCTACCTGGTATCGCTCGGCAAGGGACGCCCGGCATCCGTCACGCAAAATCTATTTACAGGCATCACCTACCTGCGAAAAGACCTCACCTCGCCGCGCCCCATCGTGGTGCATGTGATGGCCATTGACCTGCAAACCATCAAGCTGGAATTTCTCGTCACTCCGTCCCCAGACGGCAAGGATATTTTATGCACCCGCACTACCTCGAAATTCCTTGAAGAATTCAAGTTACACATCGCCATCAATGGCGGATATTACAGCTATCTCGACGCCTCCTTCGCCTCAAGATGCCCAAGCGGAGACGCAGTACGTATCAGCGATTACGCAGCCTCGCGTGGGACGGTCTACTCCCCAAAGAAGACCATCCAACCTGTCATTCACATCAAACAGAAGAACCAGGTTTCCTTCAACACGATAGAGGGCGGTGTTTTCAACGCTGTTTCCGGCGACCGCATGGTTGTGGTTAATGGGCTGACGGTAAAAAACCTCGCCGCTCAAGACCCCAATCCGCGCACGGCAATCGGCTTGAGCAAGAACGCCCGCTGGCTGACCCTGATGGTCGTGGACGGACGTCAGGCCGGTTATAGTGAGGGTGTCACCTTCCCCGAACTGGCGGAATTGCTCATCTCCTACGGCGTACACACCGGCGCCAACATGGACGGGGGCGGCTCTTCCACCATGGTCATTCGCAACCTTGACGGCAGCGCCCGTGTCCTAAATTCACCCGTTGACCTGGGCAAGCCTGGCAAGGAACGCGCCGTGGCAAATCACTTGGGTCTATTTATCCGTTCGTAAATTTCTCTACCGTACATTTTCCTCGCAAAGAAACCCTAAAGGTCTTTTCGGCGAATCGAGAATCTGCGAAGGAAAAGGAGACCTTTAGGGTTTGCGTGTACAGTAGAGAATCGTAAATAAAAATTCTTCGCTCATAAGTCATTTCAAGGAGTTGAGCCATTTCCGTTCGGTTTCGCCTCGAAAATACGGCTCTTTC
>JAUXWL010000113.1 GCA_030680155.1 Anaerolineales bacterium | reverse complement strand
ACAAAGCAGCAATTCCAAATCTGAATCTAACAATCTCAACGCAAAGCCGCCAAGACGCTAAGATTTTGACCCTTCCTCGACGGAATCGGCAAGAGTACCATCTGGCGCAGGGGCAATCCTAAAAAAGCCTTGCGGCGTTGCGTCTTTGCGTTAAGGTTTGGCATCTTTGCCTTCTACACAATTTTAGATTTGGAATTGCTGATTACAAAGGCAAGATGTACCTCAGAATAGGGTCGCTGAACCGTCTGGTTGTAAGAACGAAACACGAACATGTAAGTGTAGTGATGCAAAAGTGACCCCACTGCAAAAAGGTCTTCAAACACAACCCGCAGGGCGCGAGGACACGAAGTACACGAAGGTTAATAAATGAAAGGCTCTTATTTGGTGTTCCTTAGTGACCTTCGTGTTTAATTGGTTTTTGCAGTGGACTCATCCGTACCATCCAGCGCGAATTGGGCGTGACGACCATCTTTGTGACGCATGATCTGGGCGAAGCGATGGCAATGTCTGACCGCATGGCATTGTTATTGAACGGTGAGATCGTCGCGTTGGATAAGCCTGAGACGCTGTTCCACCGTCCGCGCAGTTTGGCGGCGGCACGCTTCATGGGTGTATCCACTTTCTTATATGGCGACCAAGCCTGCCCTGAGCAAGGTCGAAGGGTCACAGTTAAGAATGAAGCGGGTGGTTTTGTAAGTCGGATTGCCAATCCGACCTACGAAAAAATATTTGCGATCCGCCCCGAACATATCCGCGTGCAAAAGGAAGGCTGCGAAAATTCAATGCAGGGTTTTGTCAGCGACTGCGTTTTTCGCGGCGAGTACGTGGAATATCAAATCGCAGTGAATGAGATGACCGTGCGCGCGAGCAGGCGCATGTGAAGTTTCCAAAAGAGCATTTGTTTGAGGTAACGTAACGCGACTTTCAAGTCGCATCCCATCCTGGGGAATTCTTATCCTGTCATTGACACCGCTTTCCTACCACAGTATACTGATAAATGAATGACCATTCACT
>JAUXWL010000110.1 GCA_030680155.1 Anaerolineales bacterium | reverse complement strand
CATCACGGTCGAGATCACGTCTGTTACAAATACAACCTTTGCCAACGTGGTCGGGGTACAGCAGGTTACCAATGTCGTATCCGCAACAACGAGGTCATGCGGAACCTACATCGCACCCATATTCGATGGAAATGCCATCGTATCGCTTGCACCGTCGGGCAGGGGTTTCGAGGCCATAGGTACCCCTAAATGGATCATCAATGGCGGTGGCATTTTCTCGAACTCCACCAGTTGTCCATCCGTTTACCGCAACGGCGCGGCAACAGTCAGCCTCCCCGGCGGACATGGCATTACCACTCCCGGATGTGCCCAGGGCTTGAACGGTATCCCCACAATATCCGGCTCATCCGTGCCACAGTACACATGGGCGCAATACCAATCCCTGCTCCCGCGAACCCCTGCCTGCAATGGAACAGCGACAAAAGTGGATGGAGTTTGGTATCCACAAGCCAATACAGACGGCAGCACAGTTGCGTTCAGCGGTGATATGGTCTTTTCTTCCGGCTTGTATTGTGTGACAAACAGCCCCGGACCGTATCATGGAGAAATTAGCGGAACAGGCGTCACATTTTATGTGATGAGCGCTAATTTCAACATGAAGTTCAACGGCGGCGGTAACCTGACCGCCACGGCGCCGAACGCTGGAGATTATGCAGGTGTTCTCATGTACCTTGCTCCGCAAGTAGATAGCAACGGAAATTTACAGAACACACAAGATATCGACCTAAAAGGAAATGGAAACGCCTCGTTTGTTGGGTCCATCATTGCACCTTCTGCAGATATAGAAATGCATGGTAATTCCGGTACCAAGGGTTTTGAGTCTCAAATCATCGGCTATCAGGTTGACACTGGTGGTGGTGCAACCATCGCCATCACCTACAATGCTGGCAATAATTACCAAGCTGCCCAGCCGATGGAAATCATGCTGTTGAAGTAAGTTTATCTACTCCGTATGTAAAAAGCCCACTCCAAAACTGGAGTGGGCTTTTGGTTATTCAGGTTCATCCCATCGAAACAGCCATTACATCGTAATATGTCCCTGCGCCAAAACCATCGAAGAGGATGTGGTCGCCGGGTTGGATCTCCTGCAATTTACGCAGGAAAGCGATCATGTTCGACGCGGCGCTCACATTGCCAAAATCGCTCAACAACCAGGGCATTGGGAACTCGATACCAAGTTTCGAGAGGTGCTTGGCTTTCAGGGTGTTTATCTTGAAGTTCGCATGATGGACAATCCCCATCTTGATCGAATGGCCAGACTGTCCAAGTTTATCCATCAACGCATGGTATTCCTTGTACACATCCTCCACCACCTGAACGCCCGTGCGGACAAATAACTTCACCATACCCATCAGCCCCGCCATTTCGATGGAAGCGCCGTCCTTCGGCTCGTTCATCAACCCGGCAATGCGGATGTGATCCGAATTCTCCTGAACAACGTCCACAAGGGATTTTGCCGAAAGGTCTGGGTGGGAGTGCGGATAATACATCCGCACCGCCAGCAAGCCTTCCGTATCATAATTCTCGAAGCTCTTTCCAACCAGGAACTTCATGGTTTCGCCTGGGATCACCCCGATGACACCCATGCCATTCCCAAACAATTGAAGCGCGTTCCTGTCCATTGCGTTGCAGGTAAAGCGGCTTAACCCCTCGATGCCGCCGACTAAAACCTTTTTCCCACGCAACTGCTCGGCAATGTTGACCTGCCCCGGCTGGGAAAGATGCGGATTCAACGTCAGGTGCAAGGCTCCCATTGAACCGTCGCACGCCTTATGAACGCTGACCTTCAGCGCGGTATCAGGGATCCCCGCCATTTTTGCGATGCGTATAACATAATCATCCGAAACGGGCCCGCTCATCCCGATCAGAACCCCGGCCACTTCCGAAGCGTCCCAGTGCAAGGTTTCCAACGCTTTTCGCAAGAGGCGCGCCCCAACCTCAAGCTCCAGTTCCAAATGTTGAGCATCGTTCAGATCTGGGATATGCTGGCGGAAATCAAACCCCAATTCCGATAAGTTCAATATATCATTCGTATCCAAGGGCTTGCCGAGGCGATGTTCCACAAATGAAGGCAATCGCAAATTGCTGTAACTCTCACCCCACGACCCATACACGCCGCCTATTCCCAATTTTGAATTGTAAATTCCTTCCATTCCCAAGGCGACTCCGCCGGCAACAGGAATGATGGATTTCTCCACATTTGGACGATCATAAAACGATACTGATTGTGAATTTTCACTCATAGGGATATGCTCCTTTTACCCGTTACAACCCCACGCCAACCAAAAGGCTACACCCGCAAAATACCACAACGAGTAAAATTGCGCAATACATCCAAAACAGGAGAACAACATGCGCCCCGACTGGGACCTATATTTCTTGAAAATCGCTTATGCAGTTTCTGAACGCAGCACCTGTGACCGTGCCTTCGTTGGCTGTGTGCTGGTACGCGAAAAACGGATCCTCACGACCGGGTTCAATGGCTCCCCGGCAGGACAGGAACACTGCGACGAAAGCGGTCACCTCATGGCGGACGGACACTGTGTCCGCACGATCCATGCCGAAACGAACGCCATCATCCAAGCCGCCCTGCACGGCATCTCCACCAAGGATGCCACCTGCTACGTGACCCACCTGCCTTGCATCAATTGTACAAAGGTACTCATCAACGCGGGCATCTCGCGCATTGTGTTTAGCGTGGCGTACCGCACCGACCCAAACGCAGTCAATTTCTTAAAAGCTGCAAATATCGAAGTCATCCTAAAGGAGTATTCTCCCTCATGAAAATAATCCCACTTGTAAATTCATAAAATGAGTCCACTGCAAAAACCAATTAAACATGAAGTTCACACGCGTGCATCCCGAAGGACACACCGTACTTGCGTTCGGTGCAAGTGTCGGGACAATGTGCTGCACTGCGTCTTCGCGCAGTCCGCTACGCGCGGCGGTGCAGGCAAAGGGACACAAAGGAAAACCTTTTCATTATTTAACCTTCGTATACTTCGTGTTTAAGTATCTTTTTGCAGTAGAGTCATAAAATGTCAGCATCTTCTCATCCGATCTGAAACACGAACGGACATAACCCATGCGCCCTTTCGTTCTTTTGCTGCCCATTAACCGGACGCGCCAGCGCATTTTGCAAAAGCGCTTCATCGATTTTACAGATTTCGGGATGACGCTCAATCACCTTCCAGTAGGGGCAGCGCCCAAGGATCACCCGCGGTCCTTCCGCGCCCGCCTCCCAGCGCGCCTGGTAATGCATCTCGTTCAATTTTTCGATGAGCAGGGCAAGACGTTTCGGAACGGGAAGATTGGAAAATTGCTCCACTTCCAATATGTGACTTGCCAACGCTTCTACATTTACCTTTTTGCCTGCCACCGTTAAAAGGGCATCCGCCAACGCGGACAGATTATCTCCCAACGCAGACTGCGCCAGCGAGTACATCTTTTCAGGCCGCCCCCGCCCATCGCGCAGACGAGACTTTACTACTTCCACGCGCCCATCGGAAGCGAGAACCGAAAGATGATGCCGCACATTCGGCGCAGACATTTTCAAGGCGCGCGCAATTTCCCGCGCCGAGGCGGAGCGGGTTTTTTTCAGGTGGTTGAGTACTTTTTGTCTGGCGATCATAGAAGGCCTCCAGTCCCCTTGAGGGGGCGTTTCTTAAGTCAGACCCTAAAGGTTTTCGCCGCAAAACAGAACCATCATTTGCAAAAAAGAGCCCACAAAACGGCGTTTTCGTAACCGTGGGAAACCTTTAGGGTCTTTGCCTACGAGTTAAGAAACAGTCCCCTTGAGGGGGCTTTGTAGGAATAGCGCGGTGGTTTACCGCCGCGCGGAGTAGGAGCGGAGAAAAACCCAAAGAAACAGAATCAGGAGTCCCCGAAGCGTGAGGCGGGGTGTCATCCAATGAGTGTGATTATACTCACTTCTTTATTTTTACAAATATATTTTTACATAATTCAATTGACGTATCTCCCCACCCTGATATAATCCGCCCTTGTGATGACTCTCACATGGGAATCCACTTACGCCATTGCAATGGAATTACGCAGGCAGCACAAGGATGTAAACATCGAAGAAGTCAGCCTGGGGCAAATTTATCAATGGACGCTTGAGCTTTCGGAATTTGAGGATGATCCCGCGCTCGCAAACGACGACATCCTGTACGCAATCTATCAAGACTGGTTCGAGGAGAACATACATTATGGAAAATGAAGGATTGAACCTGCCCAACTACAACATTCCTGAAGACATTCAGAATATTGTAGCCGTCACCACGCTCGACCGCCTATACAACTGGGGTCGGCGCTCGTCGGTGTGGCCGCTGATGTTTGGTCTGGCGTGCTGTGCCATCGAAATGATTGCCGCGCAAACTGCCCGTTACGACATGGCGCGCTTCGGCATGGAAGTGATGCGCCCCACCCCGCGTCAAGCAGATATGATGCTGGTTTCCGGCACCGTCACCAAGAAAATGCTGCCGTCCATCATCCGCTTATACAACCAAATGCCCGAGCCGAAATATGTGGTGGCCATGGGCGCCTGCGCCTCCAGCGGCGGACCCTTCAAGGAAGGCTACAACGTGGTGGCTGGCATCGATAAGTTTTTGCCCGTGGATGTTTACATCCCCGGCTGCCCTCCCACCCCGCAGGCGCTGATCGCCGGCATGATCAAGTTACAGGAAAAAATCGACAAGCAGTCCATCAAGCAAGTCCGCTGGTACACAAAAGGCAAAGTGGACGCCAACTACGTCCCCATGCCCATTCTTGGACCTGACCTGATCGACGTGCGCCGCAATGCGGAATACAAAGCCGCCGCCGCTGTCAAAGCGACGCAGGAGAGTGCCTAATGACCGCCCCCGCCTCGACCTCGACTTTGGACGCTTCGGCTCAACTCAGCGCAAGCCTGGTTGCCCGTTTCCCAGACTCTGTCACCGCTGACACACGCCCCGGGTTCTCCGGCTTTATCATCAAGAAAGAGAATCTCGTCGAAGTCGCCACTGCCCTGCGCGACGAATTCGGTTACGACCTGCTCTCCAGCGTCACCGGCGTGGATTACCTCGCCGAAAACAAAATGGAAGTGGTCTATCACGCCTTCAAAACCACCGGCGGACCGAATTTGGTTTTCAAAGTTCAAGTAGACCGCGTTGACCCCATCGAAGTTCCATCCCTGTATGAAGTGTGGACTGGCGCAGATTTTCAGGAGCGCGAAGCCTGGGACTTGATGGGTATCCGCTTCACGGGTCACCCCGACCTGCGCCGCATTTTGATGTGGGAAGGTTTCGAGGGCCATCCACTCCGCAGGGATTACAAGGAAGCCTTTTTTGAAGAGGAAGCCAAACCCTTCAAAAGCCGCTGGCCTGAAGGCAATCACAAATATGCGGAATTCCGCACTCCCCACCGCGACAACCTCATCTTCCCCGAAGGTTTCGATCCCGACAATTACAAGCCTGAGAACGAGGATGAACTGTATTTCTCGCTCGAACGCTCCAGCACGAAGCGTGAAGAAGATGCGCTAAAGACCGACCACATCGTAGTCAACATGGGACCGCACCACCCCTCCACGCACGGCGTTTTGCGTGTGGTAGTGGAACTGGACGGCGAAACCATCACCAGCCTCAAACCGGTGATGGGCTACCTGCACCGCAACCACGACAAGATCGGCGAACGCAGCACCTTTCTCCAAATTCTGCCCTACACCGACCGTCTCGATTATTTCAACTCGATGGCGAACAACTTCGGCTATGTGACCACTGTCGAAAAGTTGATGAAAATCCCTGTCGCCGAGCGCGCGGAATACATCCGTGTCATCATGGCAGAGTTGAGCCGCATCCAAAACCACTTAATCTTCATCGGTATGCTCATCAACGACCTTGGCTCGATGTACACGCCTTCGCTGTATGCCTTTGAAGAGCGCGAACTGATCCTCGACATCTTCGAAGCGGTTTCAGGCGCGCGCATGATGTGCAACTACTTCCGCTTTGGCGGCGTGGTGCGCGATGTACCCGATGACGCGATGCAGAAGATCAAGGACCTGGTCCATGACCGTCTTCCTGGGAAGACGGATGAAATGGAGCGCTTCCTCAACGAAAATGAAATATTACTGGCCCGTCTAAAAGGCGTGAGGGTTCTTAACGCCGAGGATGCCATCCGCCATTCGGTGACGGGACCCTGTCTGCGTGCTGCCGGCGTGCCGTATGACCTGCGCCGCGCCGACCCATACTCCGTGTATGATCGCTTCGACTTTGACGTAGCTGTCCGCTACAACGGCGATATGTACGATAACTATCTCATCCGTTTCGACGAAATTCGCCAGTCCCTGCGTATTTTGGAGCAGGCCCTCAAACAAATTCCCCAGGGGTCGATCAACTCGCAGAAACCACAGTATCAGGTCCGCGTCCCGGCTGGTGAGGCGTACGGGCGTGTGGAATCCCCGAAGGGTGAACTCGGCTTCTATGTCGTCTCGAACGGCAAGCCGAATCCCTATCGCTATCATGTCCGCGCCCCATCGTTCGTCAACCTGACCGCAGTTGAATCCATGTGCAAAGGCACAAAGATCGCTGACTTCGTAGCCCTGCTGGCGATGCTCGACATCGTGATGGGTGAAGTGGATAGATAAATCGGTGTCAGGTACCAGGTCTCAGGTGTCAGGTTTACCGGCACGGATGAGAACCTGCCCCTGAAACAAGACACAGGAGCACTTACTATGTATGGAAAAGGCATACTTAAAGGGTTGGGCGTAACCCTCAATCGTTTCATGGAAACCTACCTCGACGATATTTCGTGGTGGGTACGCGGCAAGAAACGCTACAACTCGGCTGAAGGCATAGCGCATCGTTCCTCCAAAAATACGCGCGGTATTTTTACGGTGCAGTACCCGGAAGAGCAGTTGCTCACCCCCGAAGAATTCCGCTTTGTTCCCTTCCTTGTGTACGATGAAGGCGCGGAAGGCAAACAGGAAGTGCGCTGTACTTCGTGCGGCATCTGCGCCAAGGTCTGCCCGCCGCAATGCATCTGGATCGTGCGCACGAATGACCCAAACACCGGCAAACCCGTGCCGCAGCCCGCACAGTTCTACATTGACATGGACATCTGCATGAACTGTGGTTTCTGCGCGGAATACTGCCCGTTCGATGCGATCAAGATGGATCACGATTTCGATATCGCTTCGGTCAGCCGCAATGTGTACGATCTCGAAAAGCTGCTCAAGCCTGCTACGTACTACGCAAAGATCCGCCCGCAGAATTACAACCGCGAAGAGGAAGCCCGCAAAGCCAAGGAAGCCGCCAAGGCTGCCAGGGCTGCTGCTCCCGCCGCCGCCGCGCCATCCGCATAATGACTACGCCACGGGGCACACTGGGAACGCAGAGATCAAACTCTGCGACTCGGTAATCTCCGTGGTAAAAAAATTTAACTGGTAAAACACAAATGACAACCACAAAAGAAGCCGTTCTAAAAGCGCTTGGTACTGTACAGGAACCTGACCTTGGTCAGGATCTTGTCACACTCAACATGATCCGCAATTTAGTAGTGGAAGGAGACAAGGCATCCTTTAGCGTTATGCTCACCACCCCCGCCTGCCCGCTAAAAGGCAAGATCGAAGCAGACTGCCGAAATGCCCTGAAGACCGTCGAGGGCATAAAGACCGTTGAAATTAAAATGGACTCAGACGTTCCGAACGATGGACGTATGCGTGGACTGTTGAACATGCCCATCCGTAATGCGATTGCCATTGGTTCGGGCAAGGGCGGCGTGGGGAAATCCACTGTTTCCGTCAATGTGGCGGTGGCGCTGGCAATGTCCGGCGCACGCGTCGGCTTGCTCGATGCGGACATCTACGGTCCCAACACTCCCACCATGCTTGGCGTGGAAAAACTTCCGCCACCCGATGGGCAGCGTCTCCATCCTGCACAGGCATACGGGCTGAAAATGATCTCGATGGGCTTGCTGGTGAAGCCTGGTCAACCGCTCATCTGGCGCGGACCGATGCTCAACTCGGCCATCCGTCAATTTTTGGGCGATGTGGAATGGGGCGAACTCGACTACCTTATTGTTGACCTGCCCCCCGGCACAGGTGACGCCGCTCTCTCGCTCGCACAGGCTCTGCCCCTCAGCGGCGCAGTCATTGTGACGTTACCGCAGCTTGTCTCGCTCGAAGATGCCGGGCGTGGATTGAACATGTTCAAGCAGTTGGAAGTGCCCATCCTCGGCATTGTCGAGAACATGTCCTACCTTGACCTGCCCGACGGCACCCGCATGGACATCTTCGGTTCGGGCGGCGGAGAGCAATTGGCGCAGGCTACTGAAACGACCTTCCTCGGCAAGCTGCCAATTGACCAGAACGTTCGCATCGGCGGTGATAGCGGCAAGCCAATCGTGGTCAGCTACCCCGATTCGCCCGTTGCATTGGCGTTTACGGAAATCTCTCAAAAGATCGCGCAAAAGGTTTCGGTTTCCGCATTGGGCGCGAATAACAGCCTGCCGATCAATATTGTGGAATAGCAATTCGCTGGTGGCACAAAACACCTCTTGAAAATTCTCAAGGGGTGTTTTGTATTCCAAACCAGACCAATGGGGGAACGATATTTTCTGTTTTCAAGCGTTTTTAGTACCACGGTCAAATTGAATTAAGTCGCCTGCTTTGCTACACTGCAAGTAAAAAGGAGAACGACATGAAGAAACAATCACTACTATTATTACTGACATTGCTCGCCTTCACATTCGCCTGCAACCTGCCCGCTGGAGCGACGCCAACTCCAGCAGGATCGATATTCACACAAGCCGCCCTAACCATCACTGCCGCCGCAGGAGAAAATACAGCCACAACAATCCCAGCGGAAACGAGCACGCCGCTCCCCACTTCCGCAATTGAGACCGCCACCCAATTATCCGCCGCGACAAATACCCCTGTTTGCAATCTGGCATCCTTTGTTTCAGATGTCACCATTCCAGATAACACCAACATCACCGTCAATAAGGGATTCACCAAAACGTGGCGTCTCAGGAATGTCGGCGCCTGCACATGGACATCGGGTTATCAGATTGTCTTCGACTCTGGAGATCAAATGAGCGGTCCTGCCTCACAGCAATTGACCAACGGAACCGTCGCCCCTGGCCAGACTGTTGATGTATCCGTTGACCTGAAATCCCCGGTTTCGCCCGACACCTATAAAGGCAATTGGAAATTAAAAGACCCCAATGGCGTTATCTTCGCCCTCTCTACAGGACCTTTCTGGGTGCAGATCAAAGCCACAGCGGTTGCTGAAGCCGAATGGCCCACCATCAAGATCAACAATACCGGGCACGAAGTATTTGCCATTCAGCACTTGCTGCGCGCGCATGGATACGACCTCAACGTGGATGGCATCTTTGGTCCCATCACCCAGTCCCGGGTGGAAGACTTTCAGACCGACAACAACCTGGTCGAAGACGGTTTTGTCGGCCCTGAAACCTGGCAGAAACTCATCATTCAAGTCCAGCAAGGCAAAACGGGACAGGAAGTGCGCGCTGTACAGAGATTGCTTAGGGATAAATTCGGCTACAACATCAGCGTGGACGGCATCTTTGGCCCCGATACAGCCAATGCTGTCAAACAGTTCCAAACGGCGAATGGACTCTCGTCAGATGGCATTGTGGGACCCAAAACCTGGCAGAAGTTGATCGAAAAGTAGCGGTTAGCGGTTAGCGATTAGCGGCGACTGGGAACTCATTCCCAATCGCCGCTATTTTATGTGTGAATTTCAGTAACTGCTCAGCCATGTCTTTCCCCAAAGGGGAGCGACATGATAGCTGGTAACTGAGCAGTTATATAGTATTACTCTCTGAAAACTACTCCAACCGCGAAAGTTTTTGCCGCTGTCAGTACCGCAAGACCTGCCCTGAGTGGATCGAAGGGTTTATCTTGCCTGCCGGGGCACAACATGAATGTTGCGGTACGAACCGCGCCACGAATTTCAATTTATAATCCCAGCCTGCAATGAACAACCCTTCCGCTTCCGTACTGGATTCAGCCAGAAAAAAACTGCTCCGCTGGGGCGGCGTGATGATCTTTATCTATCTCATCTATCTCTTCGCCTTCCCGCTTACCCCGCACATCCAGCGTGAAGGACGGATGCTCGATATAGAGATCATGCTGCGCGAGAGCGGCGCGCGTTGGTTCATCTGGGTGTATATCGTCGGGTTGCTGGTCTTATTCTACGCGTTCTGGCGCATGGTAAAAACCGTGCGCGAAATTTCAAAGCAAAACAATGAAGCAGCTAATTCCCTGCGCGGAACAATTCTAACCATTGGAATCACCTGCGGGGTCATTCTGCTGGGACTGTATCCCATCACCGCGCTGGACGTGGCGCTGTATGTCGTCCGCGCGAGGGTGTGGACTCTCCATGGTGGCAACCCGCTCACAGCGCTGCCTGAGGCGTATCCGCAAGACCGCTACATTGCCATCGCGGGCGAGTTCGCCGACGAGACATCCCCCTACGGTCCACTATGGGAAATCATCGCACAAATCCCCATGCAAATGGGCGTCACCGATATTGCTGGCGGCGTGCTCGCCATGAAAGTCATCGCCCTGTTGGCGTTTATCGGCATGGCATGGCTCATCGGCTGGAAGTCAAAAACTGTCAGCGTAACCGCTCTCACATTTTTTGCACTCAACCCGCTCGTCCTGCTGGAAGCGATTGGCAACGGTCACAACGACATCCTCATGCTGGCATTTATCACGCTGGGACTTATCCTCTGGCAAAGAGGTCATTGGTTATGGGCGATGCTTGCACTGACGCTGGCAACGATGACAAAGATCACAGGCGTGATTATCATCCCTCTCTTCGGACTCGCAGTATTGATCGAAGCGCCAAACTGGACAGAACGCCTCAAACGCGGACTTGGACTGGCTGCTGTTTTCTGCGGCATTTCCCTCGCCCTCTACGGATTCATGGGCCCGCTGCCCGATGTATTCACCGGCACGTTGAATGCGATGTTCTCGCGGCGCAGCGCCTCTGTGCCGTACGCGCTGCATGTGATCGTGCGCGAGTTCAACCCCGCTGCCGCGCGCGGCATTTTGACAAATTCAAAATATTTGTTTTTGCTGGTATACGGCTGGCTTGCGATTGCCATGCTCCGCAAGAAACTTACCCTGCTTGAGGCGGGCTTTCTCGCCTATCTGGCGCAGATCATCTTGAGCAACGCCTTCCGCATCTGGTATCCGCTTTGGCTGATCCCCTTTGCCACGCTGAATTTGAATTCCAAAACCTACTGGCGGACCTTCCTCTTCAGCCTTACCGCCGAGTTCAGCATCCTCAGTTATTACATCCTCTGGCGCTGGTACTGGCGCGGCTGGGATTGGGGCATGAACGGCCCGCTTGCTTCCTACTGGAATTTCTGGACGATCATGACGCCCTTCACCGTTTCATGGACGTTCACCATTCCATTCTTAGGCGACCTCATCCTTTGGTTAAAGAGGCAAAAAAAACCAGACCAAATCCCACTGCCTTAAATTGCCCGCGCCCAAAGCCCAAACTTTTGACTTCCCTGCCAATCCGCTAAAAGCCAAAAGCTAAACGCTAACCGCCAATCGCTAGTATAATTCCGCCCATGCAAACTACAACATCCAACATTATTGGTGTGCGTTTTACACAAGTCGGCAAGGTCTACCATTTCGATTCATCCGCGCTCTCGGACTTGACCGTCGGTGAGCACGTCATCGTGGATACCACCCGCGGCAAACATCTCGGTGAAGTTGTCCAAATCCTCCCCGAAGCGCCCTCCACCCCCGAAGGCGGCTGGAAATCTGCGGAACGACGCGCCACTCCGCGCGACCTCCTGCTCCAGCAATCATGGAAGAACAAGCAAACCGAAGCCATGATCAACTGCCGCGCGCGCGCCTCCGAACTTGGGCTGAAGGATGTCAAGATCATTACCGCCGAATACAATTATGACGGCTCCCGCCTCGCCTTCCTCTTCAGCACCGAGAGTGAAGAACGGGTGGATTTGAAATCCTTGAAAAAGGATATGCAGGAACTGTATCCCAAGTGCCACATTGAGATGCGCCAGATCGGTCCGCGAGACGTGGCAAAACTGCTCGGCGGCATGGGAGCCTGCGGCATCGAAACCCGCTGCTGCTCCAAATTCCTCACCGACTTCTCGCCCATCTCCATCAAAATGGCGAAGGAACAAGGCATCTCCCTGACTCCCAACGAGATCACAGGCATGTGCGGACGTTTGCGTTGCTGCCTCATTTACGAATATGAGCAGTACGTCGAAGCTCGTAAAAAACTTCCCAAGCGTAACAAACGTGTCGCCACTCCCAAAGGCGAAGGCAAGGTTATTGACCTCCTGCCAATGAGCGACAAAGTTGTCGTGCTTGTCGAAATTCCGAACGAACGCCCGCAGCACCACACCTTTACCCGCGAAGAGATCGAACCGTGGGACGAGCTTGAGGCTCTGCGCCGCAAATCCCAAGCCCCGTGTGACCGTCACGAAGGCGGCGGCTGCACCTGCGGGAAAGCAAAGAAAAACTAATCGTCTTTACGAAGTACGGATTACGTCACCGCGTAATCCGTACTTCGTAATTCGTAAAAAAAACAACCATGACCCAAGCCGAACCCTGGGAATCTCCCAAAAACATCCTCGTCATCCTCGCCCACCCAGACGACCCCGAATTCTTCTGCGGCGGCACACTCGCCAAATGGGCGCGCGAGGGACACACCATCACCTACCTCCTGCTCACCTGCGGCGACAAAGGCTTCAACCCCACCACCCAGCCAGACATGACTCCCGAACGCCTGTGCGGGATTCGACACAAGGAACAAGCCGACGCCGCCAAAGTCATCGGAGCCAATCCGCCTCTTTTTCTGGACCTTGCAGATGGCTACCTGACCCCCAGCCTTGACCTCCGCCGCGACATTGTCCGCGAGATTCGCAGACACAAACCCGACATCCTCGTCACCTGCGACCCGCAAAACCTCTTCGCCCTCTACGGCATTAACCACCCCGATCACCGCGCCTGCGGACAAGTCGTGCTTGACGCGGTATTCCCAGCCGCTGGCAACCCCGCCTACTTCCCTGACCTGCTCGCCCAGGGGTTCGAGCCGCACATGCCAAAAGAAATCTGGTGTTCGCTCACCAACCAGCCCAACACCGAAGTGGACGTGACCGAGACATGGGACATAAAAATCCAAGCCATTCTCAAACACACCACCCAGGTACAGGATGCCGACAAATTGATCGAACGCCTGAAGTCCCGCCGCACCGAAGACAGCACGGATGAAAATCCGCGTTACGAAGAAAAGTTTCGAGTTGTAAAATATGGATGAAATGCGAGTAATAAGTAATAGGTAACAAGTAATAAGTGACGCATTTCAAGACCTTTGACTTTCGACTTTCGACCTTCGACCTTCGACCTTTGACCTTCAACCCCAACGGAGAAAACCCCATGTCCAACTTCCTCAAGCAAGCGCAAGACCTTTTCCCCTACACCCAAGCCATGCGGCGCGATTTTCACATGCACCCCGAACTCGGCTTCAACGAAATCCGCACAGGCGGAATTGTCGCCAAGGAACTTGAATCGCTCGGGCTTGAAGTCACCAAAGGCATCGGCAAAACAGGTGTCGTCGGCTTCCTCGAAGGCGCAAAGCCTGGACCCACCATCCTGCTGCGCTTCGACATGGATG
Source organism: Anaerolineales bacterium (assembly GCA_030680155.1). GTDB lineage: Bacteria > Chloroflexota > Anaerolineae > Anaerolineales > Villigracilaceae > Villigracilis. The sequence continues at coordinate 1,003 of JAUXWL010000110.1, read as the reverse complement.
CGCTACCCATCACCGAAGATACAGGCGCGGAATATTCTTCCACCAACAACGGCGTCATGCACGCCTGCGGACACGACGGTCACACTGCCATCGGACTGACCGTCGCCAAAATTTTGAATGAATACAAAGATAACCTCGCGGGCAATATCAAGTTTTGCTTCCAACCTTCTGAAGAAGGCACCAACGGCGAAGAAGTCGGCGGCGCATTGATGATGATTCGCGACGGCGTAATGGAAAGCCCAAAAGTAGAGAAGACTCTCTCCCTGCACTTGTGGAACGACAAACCCCTCGGCTGGATCCACGTTGCGGAAGGTCCCGTATTTGCAGGGGCGGAACTATTCATCGTCAAGTTGACTGGCAAAGGCGGGCATGGAGCCGCTCCCGAAACCACCATCGACCCCGTCGTGTGCGCGGCACACATCGTCACTGCTTTGCAAACCATCGTCTCGCGCAATGTCCCCGCGCTCAAACCCGCCGTCATCAGTGTTACCTCCATTCATTCGGGCACTGCTTTCAACGTCATCCCGCAGACCGCTGAACTCAACGGAACCATCCGCACCTTCGACCCTGAAATTCGCACCCTCGTGCTACAACGCTTCGACGAAGTTGTGCGCAGCATTGCCCAAGCCATGAACTGTGAAGTGGAGATCATCATCAAGCAGGTCACTGCGCCCGTCATCAATGAAGGCAATGTTTCCGCCAGCGTTCTCGAAACTGCGCAAGGTATCTTCCCCAAAGACAGCATTGAAAGCAACCAATACCTCACCATGGGCGCGGAAGATATGGGCTACATGCAGGAAAAAGCCGACGGCTGCTATTTCATGATCGGCTCCGCCAACGCCGAGAAGAATTTGAATTACAACCATCACCACCCCAAATTCGACTTTGACGAAAGCGCCCTCGTCAACGGAGTCGCATTGATGGCATCCGCCGCCGCAGACTTGTTGAAGAAATAACCCGCTTCGCACCTAACGTGGAACCTGTTTGCCCTTCCATTCGGCAT
>JAUXWL010000108.1 GCA_030680155.1 Anaerolineales bacterium | reverse complement strand
CGGTGCACCTCGGGGATGCCTCTTCGGCATGCCGCCACTGCTTTGTACGGCTTGTAGTCCTGTCTTTTCGGAGTATACTTCGCAAAACCGATGGACGGTTTCTAGCGTGAAAAATGAGTCCCACTCTTTATTGGTGCACCTGACGCTGGGGAGTCTGCGCACATCCCAGGCAGTTTTACACGCCTTAGCCTTTTTCTGGCTGGACGGCTTTGCCGTCCCCGCCCCAGCGCAGGTAACGCAATCCGTTGGCACGCCCCGTGCAAAAATAAGCACTTGAAAAATCCAGCAAAAAGGTGTATCTTTGTTGTAGAAACAGACAGGAGATAACCTTATGCTCACAAAAGTTCAAAAATGGGGCAATAGTCTTGCCCTACGAATACCAAAAGCCTTTGCGGTTGACGCTCAATTAGAAAATGATTCCTTCGTAGAAATTAGCATCGTAAAAGGCAAAATTATTATCACGCCAGTTCCAGCACCAAGTTGGACACTTGACGAATTGCTTGCAGGTATCACCAAAGATAATCTTCACAGCGAAGTTGATATGGGATTTGCCGTAGGAAATGAGGTTTGGTAAAACTATGGCATACGTTCCCGATAGCGGCGACATTGTTTGGATTATGTTCAATCCACAAGCAGGACACGAACAAGCAGGTCATAGACCAGCGTTGATTTTGTCACCGAAGGCATATAACGGTAAGGTAGGATTAGCAATTCTTTGTCCAATCACAAGTCAAGTAAAAGGCTACCCTTTTGAAGTTTTGATACCTGAAGGGTTAGAAGTGACTGGCGCAATTTTATCTGACCAAGTAAAAAGCCTTGATTGGAAAGCAAGAAAAGCACAGTTTAGTTGTAAGTTACCGCCCGAACAATTTAACGAAGTCGTCAAGAAATTAAGTACCTTAATTCGTGAGCAACTTCAAAGCATGTAGAGTCTTGCACAACAAAAGCGTGCCAACAAAGCGTGCAGCGGGCGGGTGGGAGTCTGCGCGACTTTCAAGCAGTTTTCTACGCCCGAACAGAATCCTGCTCTCGGAGTTTTATCCACGCCCGCCCACCCGCCGCTACGCAAGCCGTTGGTGCGCCAAGCGAAGCTTGGTGTTTCTTGCAGAGTGCAAGTCTCTGCCGAACAAGGTCTAACCAACCATTCGTACCGAGTGTTGCAATAATGAAGGAGAATGCTAATACTGGTTAGAGATATGCCGTCGAAAGAGAAAATCTCGGCGTTGAAGAAGGGACGACAGCAACTTCAACGAGCCTGGAACCCCGCAGAGCATCGGGGCAGACAGGGACACAAACTTCTGCCATCAGCAAACCCTAAGGGCAACATCATTGAAGCGTACACAGGGAACGACGTAAGCCACAAGGAAGTCCGCACTTCCTGAAGTCTTGCCTGCGCCAGTACCGCAGGTACAGGTGACATAGCCCCGTTATTGCGTCTACGGTGAAAGCTCCCTTCGGCAAATACAGATGGCGACAGTCTCAACGGTCTGGAAGCCTACACTAGGAAAACGTCTTGGTGAGTTTTCTGAGGGTCTGTCGGGGTTCATACAAAAGCGTGGCGTGTGTCGAGAGAAACGCACAAGAACCCTTCGACAAGCTCAGGGCAGGCTTGGGAGACCCGAAATGTTCCTGCATCAGTGTGCATTGGCAGGTGTCCACCACATGGAGAGCAGGTAGGCAAACCGAAATATCAAGTAGGAAAGCCGAAGACAATCGGGGGTCGGATCAGCCCATAGTACTCTGAGACGGTAACGCCGTTCACTTGGGAAAGGAGCTGACAGGGATACGCAACTCGCAGAGGAAACACAAGTCAGACATGCTGGGCTGGCGAATTTGTGCAAACCTACCTGCGGGAAACAAGCAATTGGTAGCCGAATAGGTTATCATGCGGATGCGAATACTTCTGAAAAGCCCGGTGCGATAATTCCGCACGCCGGGATTTGTGCGGGGGCTGTCAGGCAACTGACTGTCCTACCGCGATGTGCGGCGAAACGCAAGTAAAGAATCGCGGAGTGTGATATGGAAATTACTCGCCTTCATCCAATCCTTTTGATCATCCTTGTCATCCTTTTGGCGCTAATCCGGTATGGGTTTGAAAAAATGGTTTCGCGCATATTCAAGTCAATCCCCATTGAGCGGACAGGTGTTCAGCTTTTTACCAGAGGGTTGCTTCTCATATTTTTCAACATGTCTGTTTTGGCTCTTTTTAGCTTGCTCCAGGGCAGACTGTTTGCCTTTGCAAAACCCAGAACGGGGATGATTATTCTCGCTGTCGGCCTCGGGCTTGGCATTATCGTGGCACTACTATCGCTTCTCGCAATCAAGGCCGGATTCGGCGGTGGTTATAATTCTTTGGCATCAATATCCTCGCTCGATAAAAGTCTCACCCTGGCAACGTTTATTCTCCTTGCTGGTCCTAGCGAAGATATTTTCTTTATCGGTTTCGCGCAAAATGTCCTGACACCATCTTTGGGCTGGGGCGCGATTATGGTGTATCTCGTGCTTTTTGTCGCTTATCATTATGCCAATGTTATCAGTGGGGTAGAGAAGAAGCAAGAATTTTTTGGAATGCTTCCAGTTAGATTAATGGTTTCTCTTCTGCTGTCTTTGAGTTTTTATTTGACCGGCACACTTATGTATGGAGCTATTGTTCATAACCTTATTGATACGTTGAGTTATGTTGTGCTGTTGTATGCGGTGAGACAAAAACAGGCGCAGATTTCATCCCCCTGATTACGACTTTTCGCGCTGCCCAACACCGTTTGCAGCGGACAGCGGCTACGCCGCTTCAGGGTATGCGCCGCGAGCCAGCAAAGGTTTTGGTATGCGAAGGAGTCTTGCCAGCCCCGCCGCTGCCGTTAATGCAATCCGTTAGCCCGCTCCGCGCAAAATATTGGGGGGCTTGAAATAGCATGAATATCATGCTGACATGGTAAGGTCATTCAAAAATACTGGCACAGATGATATTTTCAACGGCGAGAATACGAAAGCGGCTAGTGCCCAAACAACCTAAAAATGGAGGGGCAAAAGCGGCTTAAGTTCGCCGCTTTTGCCCTACATCCTCATGTTGTTTGGGTACTAGAAAGATTTGCCCGAATTCCATTTGGAAAATTACCACCCGAAAATTAGACCAAATTGATTCTGTCACAACTTTGAATGAATTGAGAATTCCCCCGAACAATAAACTTGAAGCCTTATCAGGCGATAGAAAAGGGCAATACAGTATTCGTATCAATGACCAATATCGTACTTGTTTTGTGTGGACTAATTTAGGTCCTGGCCAAGTTGAAATCGTTGATTATCATTAGCGAAATAAGCAGGAGATAAATTATGGTTCGTGTTCCTACAAATCGCATCCCCACTCATCCAGGCGAAATGCTTTTGGAAGAGTTTCTTAGCCCAATGGGCATCAGCCAAAGAGACTTGGCTGATAATATTCACGTTCCCTATCAGCGCGTCAATGAAATTATCAATGGTCGCAGAGGCATAACCCCAAGTACAGCTTTACGTTTGGCAAAATTCTTCGATATGTCCGCTGATTTCTGGATGAATTTACAACTGCGTTGGGATTTATATTTTGCTCAACAAGATGAAAACAAAATATTAGAAAGAATTCATCCATATTCAGCGCTCGTATAAAAAGCGAGCGAGTCTTAAAGTCAAAAGCGGGCTAACAAAGCGCGCTAACACCTGACGCTGGAGACTGCCCGTAGGGCGTGCGCGATTTACAAGCATTTTTCCCTGGGCAGTCCGCTACCTTCGGCAGGCTGGCTTCGAGTTTTTCCTGCTCCCAAGTATTGTCCACGTTGGCGCAATCAATTTTCTCCCGAAAAGGGAATAGCAGATATCAAGTATCACCCCCCTCTGAACTGACCGTTCAGAGGGGCTTTTTTTATTCTTCAACGGGTGTATGATTACCTGCATGTCACGTAACCGCATCATCCTTATCACGGCGGGCATCATGCTCAGCCTGTTCCTCGCTTCAATGGAAGCGACAGTAGTCGCCACTGCCATGCCGACCATTGTCGGTCAATTGGGGGGATTGGAACATTACTCGTGGGTTTTCTCGGCATATATGCTCGCATCCACCACCACTGTTCCGTTGTATGGGAAACTCTCCGATATTTACGGGCGGCGGAAGTTATACCTCGTCGCCATGACGCTTTTCCTGATCGGCTCCATCCTGTGCGGGCAGGCGCAGACCATGACCCAGCTCATCCTCGCCCGCGCCATGCAAGGACTCGGCGCAGGCGGCATCATGCCGCTGGCGTTCATCCTGATCGGTGAGATATTCACGCTGGAACAGCGCGCTCGCATGCAGGGATTGTTCTCAGGTGTGTGGGGCGTTTCGTCTGTGGCAGGTCCGCTGTTGGGCGGTTTCATCGTCGATAATCTCTCGTGGGAGTGGGTGTTCTACGTCAACATCATACCGGGTTTGCTTGCCGCAGCGTTGGTCGGGTTTGCATGGCAGGACCAAATCCAACGTCAGGAAAGAAGCGTGGTGGATTATGCCGGGGCGGCGCTGCTCTCCGCATCCGTCGTCACGCTTTTGTTAGGGCTCACAGGCACGGAGTTCGGCACATCCAACAGCCTACTGCTGCTTGGACTTTCCGCCGTTTTGTTTGCCGCGTTGATGTGGGTGGAAAGCCGCGCCGTAGACCCGATCTTGCCGATCGCGCTCTTCCGCCGCGAACGCCTGTTTTCGAGCGCCATCCTGCACGGTGTATTTTCGGGCTGGGCAATGTTCGGGACGATCTCCTACATTCCGTTGTTCGTGCAGTCGGTGCTGGGGACGAGCGCCACGCAGGCGGGCATCACCATCACGCCGCTATTGATGGGCTGGGTATTTGCGAGCATCATTGGCGCGCGCATTTTATTGAAGGTCGGCTATCACAAGTTGACCATCGTCGGCACATCGCTGTTGGTGATCGGCGCTTTTTTCATGTCGCGTGTCGGCGCGGATACCAGCCAGGCATGGATGATGGTCTTCGCTGCGCTGATGGGCATCGGCATGGGGTTTTCCATCCCCGCGTTTTTGATCGCCGTGCAAACCACGGTGGAACGGCGGCATCTTGGCGCCGCCACCTCCACCATCCAATTCAGCCGCTCCATCGGCGGGACGATTGGCGTGAGCGTGATGGGCGCGGCTTTGAGCCTGCGCCTTGCCTCCAACCTGAACGCCTCGGGACTTAACCCCGAGCTTGTTTCACAACTCCTCGAACCTTCGTCCAACGCCCAGGCAGTCCTGGATGAAAGCCTGCGCTTCGCTGTGGCGAACGCCATCCATCTGGTCTTCCTGATCGCCTTCGTCTCCGCCGTGATCGCGCTCGTCACCGTCTTCTTCGCCCCCCGCATCACGCTGACAGACAAGCCTGCCCCTGCCCCCGTCAGCGCGGATTAAGCCCGCTCGTTCTTTTGTTGTGTAACCATTTCTTGAAAGGAATGAACATGAAATTATGCAAACTTGGTTTTCACAAATGGACGTATACCAACGAAGGTAAATCCCGCTCATGTGCTGCATGTCGCAGAAAGGAAGAACGCGGCGCCAAAAACAAATGGGGCGAAAGCATCCCCAAAAAGCCCGTAGAAGACCAGGGGAATCTCTGCCAGTGTCCGCGAGACTATACAATCTCGATCAAAACCAAGCTCTGCCAACGCTGCGGCCTGCCGCGCCCCATCCGATAAACAAAAAGACCTCCGATTTCAAACCTCGGAGGTCTTCCATTTTCTACTGGTTACTGGTCACTGACCACTGATCACTGACCACTGGTTACTGACCACTGACCACTGACCACTGATCACTGACCACTGATTACTGACCACTGATTACTGACCACTGATTACTGACCACTGATTACTGGCCTCTACCCGTTCTTCTTCTGAAATTCCTTCATGAACTTCACCAGCGCCTGCGTACCTTCCACCGTCATCGCATTGTAGATCGAAGCGCGCATCCCGCCCACCGACCTGTGACCTTTCAAACCGATCAGGTCAGCCTTCTTGGCTTCCTTCGCAAAGGTATCTTCCAATTCCTCGCTCGGCAAACGGAAGGGGATGTTCATCAACGAGCGCGCTTCAGGCTTGGCGTGTCCGCGATAGAAACCGCCGCTTTCGTCAATAGCCTGGTACACCAAATCCGCTTTCGTGCGGTTAATCTTTTCAATCGCGGCAAGACCGCCCTGCTTCTTCGCCCATTTGAAAACCAGCCCCACCATGTAAATGGCAAAAGACGGCGGCGTATTGTGCAGTGACCCGCTCGCAGCCAGTGTCTTATAATCCAACATCACAGGCAGGTTCTCAGGCACGCGCTCCAGCATATCATCACGGATGATGACCACCGTCGTCCCTGACGGACCCGCATTCTTCTGCGCCCCGGCATAGATCAGCGCATATTTTGAAACATCAATCGGGTGGCTGATGAAATCGGAAGACATGTCACACACCAACGGCACACCAGCAGGCGGCGTCGGCTCGCTGAAATACTCCACACCATGGATCGTCTCATTCGATGTGAACTGTAAATAGGCAGCTTTCGGGTCAAGGTCGAGGCTGGCAGGGAATCCATTGAACCCGTCCGCTTCGGTCGTGGCGGCTGCACGCGCGGCGCCAAGTTTCTTCGCTTCCTTAAGCGCAATCTTGCTCCACGAACCCGTCACAATATAATCGGCAGAAGCGCCCGCGGGCCGCAGGTTCATCGGCAGCATCGTAAATTGCAGCGTCGCGCCGCCCTGCAAAAACATCACTTTATAGTTGGAGGGAATGCCCAGCAGTTCGCGCAAATCCGCTTCGGCGGTTTGGATGACGGACTCAAACTCCTTCGAGCGATGGCTGATCTCCATCACCGACATGCCCGTCCCCTTGAAATCGAGCAACTCCGCCTGCGCCTCCTGCAACACTTCCAACGGCAGCACACCGGGACCAGGATTGAAATTATAGACACGCTTTACATCAGACATTTGGACTCCTGTTCTTTGAATTGAAAAGACTACGCCTCATTCTGAGACTTGAAATTGATTCTGCTTCGGACAGCTGTTGTCTACACTGTTGCATTGTATTCCAAATCAGACAACACATCCGATTCATTATATAGTTTGTCAGACAAGTTCGCAAGAACAAAAGCAGCAATTCCAAATCTAAAATTGTGTAGAAGGCAAAGATGCCAAACCTTAACGCAAAGATGCAACGCCGCAAGGCTTTTTTAGGATTGCCCCTGCGCCAGATGGTACTCTTGCCGATTCCGTCGAGGAAGGGTCAAAATCTTAGCGTCTTGGCGGCTTTGCGTTGAGATTGTTAGATTCAGATTTGGAATTGCTGCTTTGT
>JAUXWL010000106.1 GCA_030680155.1 Anaerolineales bacterium | reverse complement strand
AATCTCCTTCAATTTATTCCCGTCATTGCGAGCCGCGCTCTTGCTCTTAGCGGCGAAGCAATCTCCAACAATCTCGGGGATTGCTTCGGGCGGAAGAGCATCGCCCTCGCAATGACAAATAATTTTTTATTCACCACGCATCGACCTATCCAACAACTCCAAAATATCCAGCACATCCACATGCTCATTGCCTGTGGACTTGACCGCATCTGCGAAGCGCGAGACTTCGAAGGGACAAGCCACTGCCAGCACGTTCGCGCCCGTGGACGCGGCTTCCATCGCGCGTTTTTCGGAGAGGCGCATGGTGGTGTGTTTGGCGGTGAACGAGTCCATCCACATGCCGCCACCGCCACCGCCGCAGCAATAGCCGTTCTCGCGGTTGCGTCCCATCTCGACCAGTTCCACGCCAGGGATGGCTTCGAGCAGTTTGCGAGGGGCTTCGTATTCGCCGTTGTGACGTCCCAAGTAGCAGGGATCGTGATAAGTGATCTTCTTGTTGACAGAATGCTTGAGCAGCGGCTTGAGTTGATCAAGATGCCGAGCAAGGAAGGTGGTGTAATGAACGACAGGGCGTTCAAAGCCATATTTCGGATACACGTTCTTGAAGGCGTTGAGTTCGTGCGGACCCGTGACCATCAATTCCTTCCACTCGTACTGGTGGAAGGTTTCGATGTTGTACTCGGTCATCATCTCGAACAGACCCTTTTCACCAGCCAAACGCTGGGAGTCGGCGTCGTCCTTTTCTTCTTTTCCGAGGATGGCAAAGTCAATGCCGAGGGCGGTGAAAATTCGAGCCGCCGCCGAAGCCGCGTCAATGCCGCGCGGGTGATAGGACGGATACGAGCCGACATACCAGAGCACGTCCACAGGGCGGGCGAGGTCTTTGATGATGGGAATTTCCACGCCCGCGTCTTTAATCCACGCGTCGCGCTTGCGCTGCGGCTGTCCAAGCGGATTTCCAGACTTGGCAGTATTTTCAAACGCCTGCTGTAATTCTGGCGGGACAAACTTGCCTTGCAGAATAGCCTGCTCGCGCGCGGCGGGCATGATCTTGACCATGTCCACTTCTTTGGGGCACACGCGCAGACAATTTTTACAAGTGGTACACAACCAAAGTTCAGGCGCTTCGGTCAAGTCCATGCCTGTTTGGGCGTAGCGATACAACTTGCGCGGACCGTAATTCCCGACCACATCCACGGGGCAGACGGCGACGCACTTGGCACACTGATAACAATTCGCAAATGATTCCGCGTTCGGCAAATCGGCAATTTTTTCGATCAGTTCGGGCGTGTACTCGGTAATCACCCGCTGTTCGAACATGCGATTCCAGTGACCAGAAATATCCACGCCGTCTATTACGATATTTTCTTTTTCGATTGCTACTGCCTTTTGATACTTAGGTGTCATGAAGTCTCCTAGTTCGTGGTAAGTAGTAATTAGAGATTGGAGATTAGAGATTGTGCGTGTCCATTCGCGGAAGGTAATTACTCGTTTCCAAAAATTACGCTGTTACATCTTATCCTTTGACGTGGACGTGCCATCCAAGGCTCAATCTTCTGTTTCCAACTTATCGAGTGTGGCGTATCTCGATGAAACGAGAAATCCTGCTTTGATTTATAAGCCTCATAAATGACAAAACAAGCCTCATCTTCATCGCTCTGCAGAATGTCGTATCTGACATTGCCATTTTCCTGGCGAGACAGGGAAGCATATTCCTTTGTTGCTGTCAAAAAATCATTTATGTTTTCTGGCTTGACATAGATCGTTACACACAAGACGTACATCTCTCTCCAATTACCAATTACTAATCTCTAATTACCGCTCTTCTTCAGTCCCAACAACTTCCTTGCCATGTTGGGAAGGGACGGCAACAAGTTATTGAACTCTCTGCTCAATCTCCAACTGGTTGTGCCGTACAGATAAACGCTATAAGCGCAAGCCAGAAAGGCGCTATTTGCAAAGGGCGCTCGTTTCTCGTTACTCGTTAACTCGTCAACAAACAGACCTGTGCCTTCGCCAAACTTCATGCTCATGGCGGTGACCAATCCCACGCGGGCGTATCCATCTGCAAGATTATCCGCGAGCAGGTTGTGTGTGCTTCCCGCTAACAATGGAAGAATGCCAGTTCCTGTAGTTGGGTCCCATAACCAGCGAGTCCACAGCCAGTTGTCTTTTGGAGATGTATTGTGTAAAAGTCCAGATGCGAGTTCGAGGGCGAGTCTTGTATCGAGGGCGTCCAACTTTTGGACAAACTTTGCAACTCGGACGGGCGTTGGGTCTTCGCCGTTCAACAGATCATCAAAGACCTTGAATTCACCATAAGCGAAATAATTTGTTAAAACTTTCGCATTCGCGCGCGTGTGCGTGACCGCGGAAGCGATGTCAGCGAAGGATGATGCCAACGAAGCTGAATCAGGTTTGAGGTTGAGAAAGATGCGTTCCTGTCGCGCAGATAATTCGTCAGCGATGGAAATCACATCCTGTGCAGAAACTTGCGCGAGCGCTTCCTGCAAGGTCTCATGCAGAATGGGATCATCGGGTCCCGTTCGCTGTTTGACGATGTGACTTTGCCGTTGAGGTTGATTCATAATCAATGGTGGTCGAGTAGCCGCGCTCGGTTGTCGAGTTTATCGAGACATGCGGCGTATCGAGACTACGCCATCACCTTGCGGACGGATGCCAGCGCGCGCGCCGCTGCAAGACCCGCCGCAGAAATCGAATCGGTTAAATCAGCAGGACCCGACGCCGCGCCCGCGACAAAGATGCCTTCCTGCGATGTGGCAACAGAGTCGAGACCGCCCGCGCCGCCCGCTTCGATGAAGCCGTATTTATTTTGTTGAACGCCAAGCAGTTGTGAGATCGCGCGCGTGCCTGCGCTTGGTTCCATGCCGACAGAAAGCACGACCATGTCCATCGTCACTTCCATCGGGCGCGACATCGTTGTGTCTTCGCCGCGCACCAGAAGTTGATCGCCTTTCTTGAGCACTTCGCTGACCACGCCCTTTATATAATTGACTTTATATTTTTCCTGCGCGGGCCAGTAGATTTCATTTTCCCAATAACCGTACATGCGCATGTCAATGTAGAAAATGAAAACTTTTGAATCGGTGATTTGCTCGCGCAATTCAATCGCCTGCTTGCTGGCAATGCCGCAACATACCTTTGAACAATATTCATTTCCAATCTGGCGGTCGCGCGAACCCACGCATTGAATGAACGCGATCTTCTTCGGCGTTTCGCCGTTCGATGGGCGCACGACATTGTGTTCCTTCAACATCTTTTCGAGATCGGTCAACGTGATGACATCGGGGAACGAATAGTAGTTGTAATACTGTGTCGCGCGACCCGGATCAAAATGCTGGAAGCCCGTGGCGATGATGACCGCGCCGACATTGAGGGATTCGGCTGCGCCGTTCGCTTCAACCTCAACCGTGAAGTTGCCAGCGCTCCCGGAGATTCCCTTCACTTCGGTCTGATACTTCACTTCCACGTTTTTGTTGCTCGTCACCATTGCCGCCATGTCTGCCATGGCTTCGGACGCATCACGCCAGTGATGGGTCAACTTGGCGTAGTTCTCACGGTCGGGCGTGCCTCCAAGGCGTTCGCGCTTTTCGATGAGAATGGCTTCCCCGCCCAGTTCTGCCACACAACGAGCGGATTCCAATCCCGAAGGTCCGCCGCCGATGATCAATACTTTTCCAGATGTCATATGTCCTCCGAAAATTTTATGTGTAGTGGACGCTCCTAGCGTCCACTGTCGGCGTTAGAGAACGCCGACTACGCAATTGTTTTTTTTACCCTGCCAACCTAATCGGCGTATCCGCGTCCTGCCAGGTGATTCCAGACTTTGTGCCCGCGCGAATCTGGTCGAGGTCGCCTTGGAATTCATCCCAATATTTTTGCCAGGGGATGTTGAGTTTCTCCAGGAATGGACGCCAATCTGTGGAGTGCCAGTGGAATTGCACCACGCGGAAGGGATGCGCTCCCATTGCCAGCGCGGCGACCTGCGCGTCAGACAAAACGGGGACGCCCACTTTGCGGTCATGTGCCTTCGCGGCGAATTGACTTTTGTCGAGTGTGGTCACACAGCCAGTGTCGTGCGTGACGGTCAGATCGGGATTGGCTTCGTTGATCATGGTTTCGATCTTGCGAAGCACCGCGTAGGAACGGGTGAAATCGCGTTGAACCAGTACGTGACGGAAACCAAATCCACAGCAATCGAACCAGGTGGAGTAGTCCGCGACGTTGACGCCCAGTTTTTCAAGCAGGGCGGTGACGACTGCGGTGCGTTGTCCGCCGTAGATTTCAGGGTCGTAGATGGCATCTTCAGCGACGATCTTGTAGTAGTGACAGGCGGGATGCACGGTGGCGGTGATGGCGCTCATGTCCACGAGTTGACGTTCGGCAAACCTATCGCGCATGGCATAAACCCATTCGCTGTAATGCACGATCTCTTCAGGGATGACGAGCGGTTTGCCCATCTTGTCGAGGATGCGGCGGACGTCATCGCGCAAATCCTTGTGATGCACAAGCTGCTCGCGGATCTCCTTGTAATGTCCGAAAGATGTACCGCAATGGATGAGAGGGAAGTATCCCGTTTCATAAGCAGCGGCGAAATTACGTGACATGACCGCGGCTTGTCCCACCGCGTTGGATGCCGCAGAGGCGTAGTAGTTCCAACCTGTGCAGGAGGTCTGGTCGGTGGGATCGTGGTAGTCCAGGTTGAATTGGCGATGCAGCCAGAGAATGGACGAAGCATAGCCGGGGATATGTCCACAGTGGCCGCAGGATTTGTGATGCCAGGTATGTTCGATGGGAATCTTCTTCATGCGCCCATATTTGGTCGGGAACTCGACATAGTCGCCCTTTATTCTTTGCAGAACGATCTCGCCTTTTGCTTCAAGTTCCAACAGGCGATCATGCATGTCTTCGGTCGGCGCAACGGATGCATCGCGAACGACGGGATGCGATTTTCGTTCAAGGATTTGTTCAACAGTGGTTAGTTCGGTCATTAGGTCTCTCCATTTCTCAGAGTGGAACCAGTAAATGTCGAAGGTCAAAAGTCAAGGGTCAGTCGATGATTCGACTTTCGACCTTTGACTTTTGACTCTCATTTCTTATCCTTCTTCCAATTCTTCATTCATAACATCGGTCAACAAGTCGTATAAACTTTCGTCCAACTCCTTGATGATGTCCATGTTGCCTGACTCAAACCAGATGGTGTAGAGTTCAAGCAATGTTTTCCTATCCGTGCGCCAGGCGACATCGGTGAGGCCGCGGATCGAATCCATGGGGATGGCTTTGCGCCAGACGTGCATGTTTTGGGAGAAGTTCTGTACCCACGGACCCCAATCGGGGAAGAAATCGGGCTGAAGCATATCGGGCGAGACCTGATTACCTTTGAGCATCACTTTGTAAATAACGCGGCTGTAGCCTTGCAGTGCGTCTTTTGATTCCTGCAAGCCGTTCTTGAGGGAAACTTCACGCAGAATCGTGACCAATCCCCCGGGGTTGTTCTGGCGCGGACAACGCACGCACGAAAAGCATTGCGCGCAGTTCCAAATATCTTCGGTGATGATGTCGTAAATGCGCTCGACATCTTCACGCGCCATCGCCTGCGCGATCACACGCGGACTAAAATCATAGAAGCGCGCTGAAGGACAGGCCGAGACGCAAATGCCGCACTCGTAACATCCATACAGGAAGTCTTCGTAGCGCGGGTCATTTTTCACTTCGAGGAAAAGGCGTTCCTTATCCTCGAAGGTCGCTTCGGGATGGCGATTTACAGCCTTGCCCGGGTTCCAGTTTTCTGAAGTGGTAGGCACGGAGACTCCTGATGAACACAGTACCGCAAGATTCATCTTGCGTGAGGGCGCAAAATAAATTTTGCGGTACGACTAAAAACCGATCACCGCGTCGGCATCACAAGCCATGTCGTTGAACGCCGCGCCGCCGATCATTTCGACGCCTTCGATCATATCGTCCATGGTGTAGCCGTGCAGGTCGAGTGAAGGCTGGCAGACGAGCAGACGTACGCCGATCTCCAGCGCCTGGTCAATGAAGAATTTCAACTCTTTTCCATTGCCGCCCTTGCGCGGAATGACGATCTTGTCGCCATTGCCCTTTGCCACACATTGCGGACCGTTCATCGTGAAGTAAATGCATACTTCGTTGTCCATTGCCGCTCCCGCCGTGGCAAGAAAGAATGGAGTTGCGGTACGCTCAGGGTCTTTTTCCCCGTGCGTTTGAACGTACAGGATTTTCCTGGTTTCAGGGTCGTTCGTTTTCCAAACACTCATGCAGCCCTCTCCTTTATTGATAATTAGGGTCTGTAAATAATTAACTTCCCGCAATGTCGTTCCCCAAAGGCGACGGGTGAGGGAAATTATATTTTTACGAACCCTTAATGCCCAAACAACTTTAAACTGATGGGTAAAAGCGGCTGAAATTCACCTCTTTTATCCTGCATCTTCATGTTGCTTGGGTACTAGACGAACAACTGCACTTCGGCGTCTGCCGCATATTCCAGGAAGGTTGCCGCGCCGCCGATCTCACATTGCGGAATGAACTCTTCCTTTTTGAAGCCGAAGACATCCATTGTCATCTGGCAGCCGATCATACGCACATCAAGGTCAACGCACATCTCGCGCAATTCTTCAATGGATGCAACCCCTTTATTCTTGAACGTCTGTTTCATTAGGTTGGTTGCAAGCGCTTCGAAACCGGGAACATTTGCCATCAATAAATTTGGCATGGGCCAGTTGATATTTTGAAAGCCTTCAGGACCAAAAGGCATTTTCATCGGCATGGCGGGGTTGCCAAGAGGCGACACCTGCATGCTCAAATCAGATTTGAGCAAAGTCAGCCCAAAAAAAGTAAAGAAAATGCCCACCTCCCAACCCATTGCACCAGCGGCGCTGGCGAGAATGAATGGGGGATAGGCCCAGTCGAGAGTCCCCTTGCTTGCAATCAAAGCGAGACGTTTGGGAGCGTTCGGGTCGGATTTCGACATATTTACCTCTTTTCCAAAATATTAAATTTATGCTGATGGTTACTTTTTCTTCAAAAAGAAAATGAACTTGTCGCCTTCCGTTGTTGAGCGCAGCAATTCGTTGCCTGTCTGGCGGCTCCATGCTTCCATGTCTGGCGGAGCGCCGGGATCGGTGGCAATCATCTTCAATATCTGTCCTGATTGCAATTCCTTGATCGCCTTGGATGTTTTGACCACTGGTATGGGACAAAGCATCCCAGAACAATCCAATACCTGATCTTCCTTGATAACTTCGTTCATTTGAGTCTCCTTTGGACACAGACATGATACATACGGAAGCCCGGATTTACCATCCCGCATATATGGGGTTTTATCTCCCCCGCGCAGGGGAGACAAAATAATTCGGATATATTATGCCCACGGTCAGAAATTACGCTTTCCCCCCTCTGAAATAGCGCAATTTGCGACCGCGCTGGGTATAATCATTCTATATCATCAGGTTAGATTTTCAAACCCACAGGCGCCATGATTAAAAACCTCGAATCTCTGTTCCGCACAAATCGCGTTTTTGTTTTTCTCATCATTTACCGCTGGGCTTCCCTGGTTCCGGTATTTTTTGTGCTCACCGCCGGAAACGCCCCCCTCATCTCCCCGCTCTGGGCTCTTTTCATTGCTTTGGCAACCAATGTATTCATTTCCATCTACAACCACAGGCTAAATACATTCGTCCTTGATTACCCCATCCTGCTCGGCGTTGATATCCTCTTTTCAGCAGCCTTGTTATCGATCAGCGGCGGCACGAACAGCCCCTACTATCTATTTGCGCTAAGCCCCCTGCTGGCAGGCGCATTTTTTTTTCAGGTACGCGGCGCATTGCTGGCATCGCTTCTTTTCACACCTTTATACATCCTCCCAGGTTTGTTCAACCTGCACATTCAACTGGATACGAACACCCTGGCTACACACCTGGTTGGAATCTGGCTGCTGCCGCTCCTCTTTGCCTATCCATCCACCTTGCTGAAATCTGTCAATCGGGCAACCGCCGAACTTTCAGCGGCGCACCGCCAGTTGGAGATCATTCACGATCTCACCGTATTACTGCAAGCCGCACCCGATCTCATCTCCGTTCAGGAACGCGTTCTCGGGGCAGTGACCACCGAACTTGGCTTTTCAAAAGCAGTTGTGGCATTGGTGGACCCCGCACGCGAAGAACTGGGAGGCTGGATGGTCTACCCCCCCCAGGATGATTTTCCACAAGTCCACCCGCTTTCACTAAAATCCGAAAACGGAGAAGCCGTCAAAGCGTTGCTCACTCGGGGTAACTATGTTTCCAATGGACAGGCTCTCATCAAAGACGCTCATCTCAGTAAATGGCTCAATCAAAATAAATGGTTCGTGACGCCGCTTTATTTGAGGGAACATCCCGTGGGCATTTTACTCGTCGAAGAATCCGGACTCACCAAAGAGCGCGAATCCACACTGATGACGGTCGCGAATCAAGCCGCCCTCGCGCTTGGTACCACCATCCTGTGCATTGACCGCGCCCGACGCCTTGCTGTCGAAACCGAACGCAACCGCATCGCCCGTGATATTCACGATACAGTGGCGCAGTCGCTCTTTGGCATCACCTACTCACTGGAAGCCTGCATCAACATGCTGCCCCAACAGGCGGAAGATGTAAAAAAGGAACTGATCGAACTGCAGGCGTTGGCAGGCATCGCCAATGATGAAGTCCGCCATTCGGTTTTTGACCTGTGGCCCTCCGCGCTTACCATCGAACTCTTCATGGCAGACCTCACCAATTACATCAACAACTGTTGCCGCCCGCGCTCATTCAGCATCATCTTCAACCATCACGGTGACTTCAATTCACTGCCCCCAGGCTTGCGCAGGGCGATCTATCGCATGGCACAGGAGGCGCTGGCAAACTCTGCCCGCCATTCGGGGGCGCAATCTGCCCGCCTGTGTATGACCGTTGCCCAGCAGGAAGTGTTTTTGGATATTTCCGATCAAGGCCAGGGTTTCGACCCGTCTGTTGCACTATCGCGCAGCCAAAACCGCGAGCATTTCGGCTTGCACGGTATCCAGGAACGCGCAAGCGCCCTTGGCGGCGGTTGTGAGATCATTTCCAGGCCAGATGCGGGCTCACGGGTTATGATCCAACTTCCCATTACTGGAATCCCCCATGCCTGAATTGATCCGTCTTTTGATTGTGGACGACCACGCCGTGGTACGCAAAGGGTTGGCAATGGTCCTTCGCCTGGAACCCGGACTCGAGATCGTAGGCGAAGCGGAAAACGGGCGGGACGGTTTGGAGGCAGCGCGGAATCTTACTCCAGATATTGTCCTGGCTGATCTCGTCATGCCAGAGATGGATGGGCAGGAGATGGCGCTTGCCCTGCGGAAGTCGCATCCGCGCATCAAGATCATGATGCTGACCGGCACCGAAGTGGATGACCGCATGTTCGATCTCGTTGCGGCAGGCATCGAAGGATATGTGCTGAAAAATATTGAACCAGCCGAACTTATCCGCGTCATTCATGCGGTGGCGCATGGTGAGGTGTATCTGCACCCCGATGTGATGAAAAAAATTTTGGAACGCATGAAACCCCAACAGCCGCCCGCCGTTTCGTTGACCCCCCGCGAACTGGAAGTGCTCGAATGGATGGCAACTCCACACACCTACAAACAGATCGCCGCGCAGCTTGGGGTGGGCGAGGAAACCATCCGCAGCCACGCCAAAAATATTCTTGAGAAACTGCATCAGCCGAACCGCGCCCAGGCGGTCTTGACAGCAATGCGGTCTGGATTAATCAAGCTGAATACGTAGGGATAATTTTGCCGCTTTTTATTTTGAATTCTCCACCGTACAAATGCAATGGGTGCGTTTCAACTGAAAGGCGCAGTTACTTCGCAAATGAGTTGCAAGGTTCAGTCCTGACAGGTTTCAGAATGGCGCGTGACGGTCAAACTTCCATGAACACGGCGGATTCCAATCAATCAAAGCCCTGTGGAAACCTGTCAGGTCTTGGGCAGCGCGAGGTTTCAACTGAAATGCCTGCACTGCGCCGCAGGCACACGTGAAACACACGTTTGCGTCAGTTTCTTTGACCTTTTCCAACGCCTGCGCCGCAGGCACACGTGAAACACACCCTTATCAAATCACTCAAACAGAAAACAGGAAAAATTCGGGCGTGTACTTTATCAATCCGCCCGCCGGCAATGCGTTGAACTTGGTCACCATGAACTCATCATCCACCCCATA
>JAUXWL010000095.1 GCA_030680155.1 Anaerolineales bacterium | reverse complement strand
TCATCCTGCTGTTCGCGGGTAATGCCATACTTTGCGGCGACGTTCTCAGCGGTCAGTCCCATGTTGGTGTAGTAGTGCGGCAAGTCCTGCGCGAAATGCGGATTGGGCGAAAATTTGTAGCCCATCATCGGCACCATCGACATGGACTCAACGCCGCCGCCAATGCCGATCTCGATCTGTCCCGCTTGAATTGCATTCGCAATATGCGCAATGGACTGCACGCCCGACGAGCAGTAGCGGTTAATGGTCTCAGCAGGGACGGTGTCGGGCAAGCCCGCGCGAATGGAAATGGTGCGGGCAAAGTTCATGCCCTGTTCGCCTTCGGGGAAAGCACAGCCCAACACTACATCTTCAATTTGAGCGGGGTCAAGGTTCGGCGTGCGGTTGAGCAGCTCTTTGATAACCGCCGCGCCCATTTCATCAGGACGAACCGTAGCAAGTCCGCCGCGCTTGGCTTTACCAATAGGCGTGCGGACGGCGCTTACGATAACGGCTTCATGATTTGTCATGGTAATTCTCCTTTTGTAAATTACATATTAGAGATTAGGAGGTTAGGAATTATTTCTTGCGTCGGTTTTGGTCAATGACTTTTACCGTGAGTGCAATGGCTTGCTGGATGACCTTGATACGTTTTTCCAGAAGATCACTTCCAAGGATGTGCCTTGCACGAAAATACCAGCCTTGCGTTTCGCCAAGTTCACCGAGAGCAATTCGCATGATGCGGACATAATCGGCAGTTCCAATTCCACGGCGATAGGCTTCTTCCATATTGGCGCATACACTTCCAGCAGACCGAACCAGTTGATGAACAATCTCGCGTCCTCGAAAGTCCTTGTTGATAACTTCCACGTCGATCCACATCAAATCATACAGGTACATGGAAAGCCGATAATACGCCGACTTCCACAAAGGATCATTTCGCAAAGAATCAGGCAAGGTCTTCACCCATTCTTCAAACGGTAATTCCTTCACTGCGCCCATAATTCCTAATCCCTAATTTCCTAATTCCTCAACGGCTTCCCCGTTTGCAACAGCGACCACATTCTCGCCTGTGTCTTTTCTTCGCCGCACAGCGACAAAAATGCTTCGCGTTCAAGATCGAGAATGTACTGTTCGCTCACCCAGGTCGGCTTGGACAGTTCACCTCCTGCAATAATGTTTGCAAGCTTGGAAGCAATGTGTGCGTCGTATTCGGTGATGTAATGACCTTCCTTGAACGCCCATGCGCCGATCTTCATCGCGCCGAGCATGTCACGTCCCGCCGCGTAGATCAACTCAGGCGCGGGCGGACGATATCCAGATGCGACCATATGCAATACTTCTTTCTTCGCCTCGGTCAAGAGATGGTCACGATTTGCGACAATGCGATCCTGCGGACCGATGATGCCCATCCCGCGCGCTTCTTCTGCGGACGTGGCGACTTTCGCCTGCCCAATCTGTAGGAACGCCTTTTGGATGAACGGGAAGACCTCCGCGTTTTCCACTTTCATGGCGGGGTTGATGATGCGGCGCATGTATTCCTTCGTCCCTGCGCCCGCAGGGATGACACCCGCGCCAAGTTCGACCAAACCGATATACGTCTCAGAAGCTGCGACTATGCGCGAGCCATGCATGGTAATTTCACAGCCGCCGCCAAAGGTGTATCCGACAGGCGCGATCACCACAGGCTTGGGCGAGTAACGCATACGCATGTTCAATCCCTGCAAACGGCGAATGGCGCCATCGAGCGTATCCCACATCCCCTGCTGCGCCCCGACCACCACCATGAACAAGTTCGCGCCCGCGCTGAAATGCTCGCCTTCGTTACCGACCACCAAACCATCAAAATCCGTATCGAGGCGGTCAAGCGCTTCGGTTGCAATCGCAAAAATATCATCATCGAGCGCGTTCATCTTGGTGTGGAATTCAACCAG
>JAUXWL010000082.1 GCA_030680155.1 Anaerolineales bacterium | reverse complement strand
AAAGACGCAAGGCCGCAAGGCTTTTTTAGGATTGCCCCTGCGCCAGATGGTACTCTTGCCGATTCCGTCGAGGAAAGGTCAAAATCTTAGCGTCTTGGCGGCTTTGCGTTGAGATTGTTAGATTCAGATTTGGAATTGCTGGATTTTTTCGCTACGGCTTGAACCCCAGCGCCATCTTCACATCGATCTCAGAACGGAACACGATCCGCTCCCGTTTTGCGTTTGCTTCGGCAAGCGTCTGGCGGATGCGCTCCATACCCGCCTGATAGGTTTCTTCATCCAGCAGCGCCAGTTGTGACGTGGCATTGTGCTTGAGGAACGGGTCTTTCAGCGCCGCCTCGCCCACATGGATATTCTTGATATGCTCCACCGTCTGCACGGACGTATTCTTGAAGCCCTCCTGCTCCATCCACTGCAACAGGGACTTCCCCGAAGGATAACGGCGCAGGTCGGTGTCGTAGACCGTGTCGAAGTAATTGTAGATATACCAGCTCGATTCGTCCGCAGCATGCGGGTCATGCCCGATGACGGCGAGCGCGCCATTCGGCTTCAACAAGCGGAAGGCTTCCGCCACGAACGCGCGGTGGTCGCCAAAGTGGTGGATCGCGTCCACGCAGTAGAGCAGGTCAAAGGTCCCGCTGCGAAGCGGAAGTTGAGTCCCTGTGCCGCGTGAGAGTTTGAGCGGAGCAGGCTGTCCCTTTGCCTGACGGATCATCCCCATCGAATAATCCAGCCCAAACAAGCCATCGGTCACCTGACCGAGCAGGTTGAGCCAGTAGCCCGTGCCGCTGCCCACCTCCAATATGGTTTTCGCTTTGACCTGTTTCGCAAGCTGGAGAAGCGCCTGTCCGCGCTCCCAATTTTGGGAGTCAGGATAGCATTGGTTGTAGTCCGGCGCGATCTGGTCGTAATTGAGGATGTGTGTGTTCATACAGTCTTGATAACATAGCAGCCCCCTGAATTACCTTAGAGACTGTTTCTTAACTCGTAGGCAAAGACCCTAAAGGTTTCCCACGGTTACGAAAACGCCGTTTTGTGGGCGCTTTTTTGCAAATGATGGTTCTGTTTTGCGGCGAAAACCTTTAGGGTCTGACTTAAGAAACGCTC
>JAUXWL010000068.1 GCA_030680155.1 Anaerolineales bacterium | reverse complement strand
AAACTCCTGCCTCCTTCGGAGGAAACCGCCAAGCGGCTGGAGGGAATCTATAGGAACCCGCAGACATCTACAGGCGATAAAATGCGCGCGCTGTTGGATGCCTTCCCCAGCGGGCGTGTGATCCTGCTGTTGGATAACTTTGAAACCCTGATCCAAGCCGAAAGCCTGAGCCTGCGTGACAGCGAATTGAGCGACGCGCTGAACGCCCTGCTCAACGGACAGCACCATGCCGTGAAAGCGGTCATCACCACCCGCATTGCGCCGCGTGATCTGGCGATCTGCGAGCCAGGCAGGCAGCATCACTTGAGTTTGGATGAAGGACTCGAATCGCCTTACGCCGAAAACGTCCTGCGTGAAATGGACGCGGACGGACGCGTGGGACTCAAGACCGCGCCTGATGCGTTGCTGAACAAAGCCCGCGAAAAGACACGCGGCTACCCGCGCGCGTTGGAAGCCTTGTATGCCATCCTGTCGGTTGACCGTTACACCACGCTCGAAGAATTGCTGGAACTCAGCCTGCCCGATGAAGTGGTGCAGAAACTGGTGGGCGAAGCCTTCAACCGCCTTGACCCAAGCGCGCAAAAAGTAATGCAGGCGCTGGCTGTCTATAACCGACCCGTCAGCCCCGCCGCAATTGATTACCTGTTGCAGCCACATTTGCCAAGCATTGACAGCGCGCTGGTGCTGAATCGTTTGGTGAACATGCACTTCGCCCGCCGCGAGGCAGGACGTTATTATTTACATCCTGCGGATAAGGAATATGCATTTAGTATTATTCCAAGTGAAAAAGCATTAACCACAGAGAACACGGAGAAAGAACAAGAAGAATCTTCACGATTAGATGCCTTTACCCAACACGACCTGCTCAACCGCGCCGCGGACTACTTCGCCCAAGCCCGCAAGCCGCGCGCTGAATGGAAAAAACTGGATGACCTCGCCGCGCAACTGGCGGAATTTGAATTGCGTTGTGAAGCGGGTGATTACGATACCGCCGCAGATGTATTGACCGATATTGATTCTCATTACCTGTTACTGTGGGGACATTATCGCTTGACAATTGAATTGCATGAGAAATTACAAGAAAAGATTCAGGATAAAAGTCTAGCAAGAATAAGTGTTGGTAGTCTGGGAAAAGCCTATTACATGATTGGCAAGATATTAGATGCATTACATTGCTACAACCAAGCATATCTACTTGCCAAGGAAAACAATATTCGACAGGCTGAGGGACAATGGATAATGGGGGTCGGCAGTTGTCATGCCATGTTAGGCAATATTTACAAAGCTATTGAATACCAAGAGGAAGCGTTGGTCATCGCTCGTGAAATCAGAAATAAACGCGATGAAGCAACCGTTCTCTCTAATCTTGGAAATCGCTATGCCGATTTAGGCAATGCCCGCAAAGCCATCGAATTTTACGAACAGGCATTGGTTATTAACCGCGAGATTGGCGACCGCTATGGTGAAGGAAACGATCTTGGCAATCTTGGACACCGTTACGCTGAATTGGGTAAAACAAACAAAGCCATCGAATATCTTGAACAGGCATTGGTCATTGATCGTGAAATCGGTGACCGAAGTGGGGAATCGATTGACCTTGAAAATGTTGGTCATGTTTACTTAAGTCTTGAAGAATATCAGAAAGCCAAACAGAATTATGAGCAAGCCATTCAAATTGCGGATGAAATTTCATTTCCCGCGACACAACAAGGTGCGCGAGAAGGACTAGCAAAAAGTTATCTTTTCCAAAATGATTTGGTCAATGCTCGCACTACCATCGATGTCGCGCTTCAATATGATGTGCCGCAAAATAATCACAATGCAACTGCCCTGCATGGAATCATCTCTTTGCGGCAAGGGGAAAGGGCAACCGCGCAAGAGGCTTTTACCAAGTCTATTGCGCAGGCGGATGAAATCCTTGCCAAGACGCCCGAGTATTACTCCGCGCTGGATGCGAAGGGAATCGCCCTTTCAGGGCTAGTGGTAAGTGGAAAGTGGGAAGTGGATAGTGAAAGGCAGAAGGCGCTGGACGAGGCTATTGAGACGTTTAGGAGGGCGCGGGAGATTGCGCCACATGCGGGGGTGGTCAAGTCCGTGTTGAGGCTGTTTGATGAGTTGGTCAAGTGTGATGAGGAGGGGATGTTGAAGGATGTGCGTGAGGTGATAAATACACCGTTGGTTGAGTAGGCGGCGATGCTTTTCCGCCGCCGTATCGAAACCAACAGTTACATGGAAGTTTTCTGTT
>JAUXWL010000050.1 GCA_030680155.1 Anaerolineales bacterium | reverse complement strand
GATGAAATGCCCGCGTCCTTTTTGGACTTATGCTGTTCCTGTTTACTGACGGTGGATCGCCTGCCAGACTCTTTCCGGCGTCACGGGGATTTCATCGACATTGATGTCAATGGCATCCAGAATTGCATTGCCGACGGCTGGCGCGACCCCATCCATTGGGATTTCCGCCACCGCCTTCACACCGAATGGATGGCTCGGCTCGAAGGTCTCCACGAAGATGGTTTCCAGTTCGGGCATCTCGTCCGCGCGGAAGATGTGATAACGGTCAAGGTCGCGTTCATAAGCGACGCCTTTCTCGTTATAGCGCATCTCCTCGCAGACGGCATATCCGAGAGCCTGAGTCATGCCGCCTTCGATCTGCCCTGAAGCCGTCAACGGATTGACGATCACGCCTGAATCGACTGCCATGACCAGTTTATCCACTGTGACCTGACCCGTTTCCGTATCCACCGTCACTTCGGCGAATTGCGCCGCAAACGGCGGAGGCGATACGGGCGAGACATAACTCGCCACGCCCATGATCTGCTCCTGGTTGCTCTTGTGCAAGGTGTCAAGGGCAATTTCAGCGAGAGAAACACTCTCCCCATTTGGAGCAACTGCTTTTCGGTCGATCAACTTAATATCCTCAGGGCGGATTTCCTCAACCCGACCTTCAACGTTTGACATTTGACTCAACATCGTCGCCGCACGGATTTTGATCCGCTCCGCCACGATCTGCGCCGCTTTGACTGCCGCTGTACCGGAAATATATGTGGTTGATGACGCATACGCGCCTTTGTCGAAGGGGGTGAAGTCGGTATCCGATGAATAGGTAATCATGTCATCGATCGGGACACCCAGCACCTCCGCCGCCATCTGCGCGAGGACGGTATCTGAACCAGTGCCCAGGTCCGTTGCGCCAACCAAAAGGTTGAAAGAGCCGTCGTCATTCATCTTGATGGACGCGCCGCCCATATCCAGATATGGAATTGCAGTTCCCTGCATGACCATGGCAACGCCGATGCCTTTACGTTTTGTGCCTTGTTTATGGAACTCTGCATTTCCATATTTCGAATCCCAGCCAATGGCAGCCTTGCCCTGCACAACACACTGTTCCAGCCCAATCGTGTGGATGATCTCCGGGCGCGGCTCGCGTCCTTCGTTCCATGCGGTGGAGAAGGGATGATATTCGCCTGGGTGAATCGCATTCTTCAAACGGAAATCAATTGAGTCGAATCCCATCGCGCGCGCGATCTTTTCCATGTGACGGTCGAGAGGCCAGTAGCCCTGCGGCACGCCATATCCACGGAAAGCGCCAGCGGGCGGGGTGTTGGTATAGACCACATCCGCATAGAAGCGGATATTTGGGGCTTTGCGATATTCGCCATCGCCGACATACAACGCCATGGCCTTGTGACCTGTATTGCCTGTGACCGTCAACGCATGACAGCCGTATGCGCCCGTGTCAGAGAGGGCGTACATTTCATTCGCTGTGATGGTTCCATCTTTCTTCACGCCCGT
>JAUXWL010000048.1 GCA_030680155.1 Anaerolineales bacterium | reverse complement strand
CTGTAATTGTAAATTGTATGGCGGGTCTGCAAAAATCAAGTCGATGGATTTTTCAGGAAGCGAGTTCAGGTTTGCGACGCAATCGCCTTTTAAGATGTTGTTGAGAGGCAGAGTCATAGTTAAATCTCCAATCCCGCAATTATAGCCGATGGAGCTTACACACAATCAGATTCTTATACCCAGCACACACGCGAAGGTTGTCAGGCAATTGCTCCCTGCGCCGTACCCATTCTGGGCACTTTACCCATTCTGGGCGTTTTCCCCGGCGCAGGATTCCTCTCGCAAAACACCGCCGAGGATATATGCCCAGATATGGGTATGTATGCCCAGATATGGGTATGTATGCCCAGATATGGGTACGGCGGCTTGAGCCTAGGGGGGAGGCCTGGTTTTCACGAATACACGACTTTGCGCTGTGGATACTAAGCGGCTGCCTTCAAAACCCGCACCGCCCGCAAGGTCACCCACTTATTCGGCATTTTTGGCTTGCCATAGCTTTGCCATGTCTTTCCGGTGTAATCGTATTCCATCAGCCAGCGTCCCTGCTCGTCCTGCTTGTCCCGGATGAAATTCATCGTGTTGGCTAGTCTTTTGTCCTTTGCGAATCCCAGCCCGGTCAACGCTTCGGCGATCTGCAAAATATCGGTGACGTAAAAAACAGGGAAGCCGAACTTCCACCAATTGCCGCTCGGTTTTGCCGCCCAACCGTTCGAGTAATTTGCTGTGACCGGGTCAACGCCAAAGAAAAAGTCCACGCCCTGTTGGATGGCTTGCTTGATGAGCGGCGTCCTTTGTTTTGCGGGCAATTTTCCAAATGCCAGCAAGACCTTGCATCCGCCCCACGCGCAGGGAAGTTTGTTGTTCGCGCCGCAGGCAAAGTTGGGTCCGCACTTGCCTCCATAATAGCGGATAGGCGCGTGTTTGTCTTTCATCGGGGCGACGCCTTCGCCTGTGGTTGTGCGCGCCATCCATTCGTAGGCAGATTTCAAGCGCGGGTCGTCAAATCCCAACTCCATCAAAGACCACAATAGGTTCCCTTGCAGGCAGTCTACTGTCCCGGAGGGCGAGGCGTTCGTCATCGCAGAGAATTGACCGCCTTCGGTCAGCGCATGGTCAAGCAGATAGTTACATGCCTTTTTGATCCGCTTCTCTTCTGTGACCTTCGCGCCAAGCTGCGCCAGCAAAATGAGCGCCCACACGGTTGATTTGTATTTCGGTCCGTACCCCGTGCCTTCCCTTGCCCAATACCCCTCTTCGTTCATGTGGGATAAAACCTTCGCGATCGGGCCTTCCTTGTGCGCCAACTTCCGCGCGGATCTCAACTCCGCATCGTCATTGGAACGCCCAACCACATCACGAAGCGCCAGATAGCGGACGCCGGGGTCTTCCGCTTCCAACAACCATGAGACTGAATCCCCTCGTAATTGACGTTGCCAGGACATAGTTTCCTCCTGTAAGGCAGGAGCGCGAATTCCTTACAAAATCAATATAGCACTTTTGCAACAGAATTTATATATCCGTTCCGCACCCCGCAATATTTCACCACACCCACTTCGGGTTATAACCTTTGATCTCCAGATCCTTCACATCACCCGACTCCACTTCGATCACCCGCAGGGCGGTCTCGAAGGGATACGCATCCAGAAAGTACAGGTCATAGAGTAAATATTTTCCATCGGGTGACCAGTTCAAACTGCTGTGCAACACATCGGCATCGTTCGTGAGCATGCGCGCCTCGCTGCCATCCACGCGCAACAGCCAGATCTGGTCGCCGCGCGGCACGGACAAATCCCGCCGCACGACCGCGATGAAATTTCCATCGGGTGACCACGCCGCGAGAATATTTTCCATGCCGTCGTTCGGATTCAGATTCACAATCTGTTCGGTCTCAAGGTCATACAAGAACAATTGCGTTACGAACTGGTCATGCCGAATGACCACATCCCGCAACAAGATACTCCTGCTGTTCGGCGACCACAACGCCGCCGCGCCCAAAATATTTTCGATCACGCGCGTCTCACCGTTCTCAAGGTGATACAACCGCGTCCCTTCAGGTGTGGCATAACTCAACCACTCCCCATTCGGCGACCAGCGCGGATTTCCGCCCGGCAATTGCGCCTCCTGAAACACGGGCTGTTCTTCACCCGTGACCACATTGATCCACCACAGGGTAGGCAGTCCGCTGGAGTTGGCGAGCAGGCTCAAATGTTCGTAGATGATGCGGCTGCCGTTTGGCGACCACACAATGCCCGAGCAGATCGCATCCACGCAGCCCGATATTTTTTTCGCATCCATGCTGGCAAAGTCCATCAGCCAGATCTCGTTCTCGCGCTCCTCCGTCTGGACGACATACGCCACAGACTTCTGATTCGGCGCAACTTCAAACTCCGCCACACTTTGAGTCGGCGGCGTGATGACGCGGGACGTGTCCGTTTCATACTCGGTGATGAACAGCGACTTGACCCTGTCTTCCCGCTCGACGAGATACAAAACCCGCGCCTCATTTATGGACCTGGAAACTGGTGCGGCAAATGTGACATTTCCCTGCGCCCGAACGACAGCGCCCCACGTCAGCCCGAAGCCAAGCAGCAGCACGATCACCGCGCTGACGACAGGCATGAACGGCGCGAGCCT